>NZ_JRKC01000047.1:0-35754 GCF_000800925.1 Microbacterium sp. ZOR0019
CTCGGCGAGAAGGAACCAGGAACCAGGAACCAGGAACCAGGAACCAGGAACCAGGAACTACACGACCTCGAAGTCCGCGGCGAGGAGCACGTCGTCGCGCGAGCTGGGGCCGACCAACAGCTCGAACGCGCCGGCCTCGACCTGACGGACCCCCTCGGCATCCACGATCGTGCAGTCGGCGACCGGCAACTCCACACGGACGCGCGCGGACTCCCCGGGCGCGAGCTCGACCTGGCGATAGGCCTTGAGCTCCTTGTCGGTCCAGCTCACGCTGGTCACCGCATCGCGCACATACACCTGCACGGTCTCGCGCACCGGCCGTGTGCCCGTGTTCGCCACCGTGACATGACCGACGATCGTGTCCGTCTCCACCAGCGAGGTCGCCTCGAGCTCCAGGTCGGAGTACTCGACGGTCGTGTACGACAGTCCCTCACCGAACGCCCACGTCGGTGACTGCGTGAGGTCGGCGTACCGGTCGCCGTGCTGTCCGCGGATCTGGTTGTAGTACGTCGGCTGCTGGCCCACGTGCCGGGCGAACGAGAGGGGCAGGCGGCCCGACGGCTCGACCGCGCCGGAGATGATCTCGGCGAGCGCACGCCCGCCCTGCATGCCGGGGTTCGCCGCCCAGATCACGGCGGCAGCCTTCGACGCGGATGCCGGGAGTACGAGCGGCTTGGAGGCCAGCAGCACCACGACGACGGGCTTCCCCATCGCGATGAGCGCATCGATCAAGGCGTTCTGCCCGCCGATGAGCTCCAGCGTCGCGGTGGAACGACCCTCGCCGACGAGCTCGATCCGGTCCCCCACCACGGCCACGACGACGTCCGCATCGGCTGCCGCGGCGACGGCCTCGGCGATCAGCTCGGCATCCGGGGCGCAGGGCTGCACGACCGGCGGACGTGGCTGCTTGTCGGGGAAGAACGGTCCCTGCGGGTCTTCCTGAAGGGTGAGGATGTCCGCGCCCCGGGCATGCGTGACCGTCCAGCCGTCGACCGCGCGCAGTCCGTCGAGCACGGTCGTGATCATCTCGCGGGGCTGACCGTCGAGCCACCCGGCTTGCCCCGATCCCCCGGCCCAGTCGCCGAGCTGCGTCTGCGCGTCGTCCGCCAGAGGACCGACCACCGCCACCCGCACCGGGGCGGCGGCGTCGAGCGGCAGGAGGCCGTCGTTCTCGAGCAGCACGATCGACCGGCGTGCCGTCTCCAGGTTCAGCTCCGCGTGCGCGGCGCTGCCGACCACCTCGTCGAGCCCCGCGCCGGGGAGGCGCGGGTTCTCGAAGAGACCGAGCTCGAACTTGAGGGTGAGGATGCGCGCCGCGGCCGCATCGAACGCGTCCTCCGGGAGCATGCCCGCAGCGACCGCGTCCAGGGCACCTTCGTAGAACCCCGGCGTGGTCATGATCATGTCGTTTCCGGCCCGCACGGCTGCGGCGGCCGCATGCGTGATGTCGGGCTGGATCCGCTGCTCCCACACCATCCGTCCGACGTTGTCCCAGTCCGTGATGAGGGTGCCGGTGTACCCCCACTCCCCGCGCAGGACGTCGCTGAGCAGCCAGTCGTTGGTGGTGATCGGCACCCCGTCGGTGGTCTGGTAGCCGAGCATGAAGGTGCGGCAGCCCTCGCGGGCGACGCGCTCGAACGGAGGCAGGAACCAGGAGCGGAGCTTGCGCCGCGAGATGTCGGCCTCGCTGGCATCGCGTCCGCCCTGGGTCTCGGAGTATCCGGCGAAGTGCTTGGCCGTCGCGAGGATCGCCGTGGGGTCGTCGAGCCCCTCCCCCTGGTATCCGCGCACCATCGCGGAGGCGAGTTCCCCGATCAGGAACGGATCCTCACCGAAGGTCTCGCTGATGCGGCCCCACCGCAGGTCGCGGGCGATGCACAGCACCGGCGAGAACGTCCAGTGGATGCCGGTGATCGCGACCTCCTCGGCCGTCGCACGGGCCACGCGTTCGAGCAGATCGGGGTCCCACGTCGCGGCCATGCCGAGCTGAGTGGGATAGATCGTCGCCCCGGGCCAGAACGAGTGCCCGTGGATGCAGTCCTCGCCCACCAGCAGCGGGATGCGGAGGCGGGTCTGCGCCGTGAGCTGGTTCGCGCGCAGGATCCGCTCGGGCGAGGTGTGCAGGATCGAGCCCGCGTGGCGGCGTGCGACGTGATCGTCGAGGTCGTCGCGGGCGTCGAGCTGCAGCATCTGCCCGACCTTCTCCTCGAGCGTCATACGGCCGAGGAGGTCGGCGACACGTTCAGGGATCGAGAGCGCCGGGTCCTGGTACGGGAGCTGGGTGGTCAGAGTCTGAGAGGTCATCACGGGGTGTTCCGGGTCGAGGTCGGCGAGGGATCGGAGTTCTTCTGCGGCAGGGGCACGCTGCGGACGGCCGTGACGGCGTCGTTCACGTTCAGCCCCTTCTTCTTCATGGCCCTGGCCCGCTCGCCCGCCGAACGCAGGCGCGGGTTGACGTACTCGTCGATGCCGAAGTTGATGAGCGAGAGGGCGACGCCGATGATGGCGATGCAGAGCCCGGCCGGCACGTACCACCACCACAGGCGCGGGAAGGCGCCGTTCTGCTGGGCCCAGAACAGGATGGTCCCCCAGTTCAGGTTGCTCACCGGGATCACCCCGATGAAGGCCAGCGTGGTGAGACCGAGGATCGCGGCGGTCACGGTACCGACGAAGCTCGAAGCGATCAGGGCCATGAGGTTGGGCAGCATCTCGACCGTGATGATCCGGCGCAGAGGCTCGCCGTTGGCACGGGCAGCCTGGATGAAGTCACGGTTGCGCAGCGACATCGTCTGGGCACGGAGCACGCGCGCACCCCATGCCCAGCCCGTGATGCCGAGCACGGCGGCGATCACGATCAGCGGCGGGTTGTCGAACTGCGAGGCGATGATGATGATGAGCGGGATACCCGGGATCACCAGGAACACGTTGGTCAGCGCCGACAGCGATTCGCTCTTCCAGCCGCGCACATAGCCGGCGATCACCCCGATCGTGATCGCGATGATCGTGGCGATGAAGGCTGCGAGGAAGCCGACGACGATGACGCCGCGCGTGCCGTAGATGATCTGGCTCAGCACGTCCTCGCCCATGTGCGTCGTCCCCAGCCAGTGCTCCCACGAGGGGGGCTGCCGGAGCGCCGTGCGATCCTTCTGGGTCGGTCCGTACGGGGCGATCCACGGAGCGAGGATCGCGACGAGCACGAACACACCGAGGATGATCAGCCCGGCGATCGACTTGGGGTTGCGGAACATCGCGAACGCCTGACCCAGCTGCGACCAGAAGGTCTTGCGCGGTGGCGCGGCGGCCGGCGGCGTGCGCAGCGTGGCGGTCTCGGGCATGCCGGAGACGACGGCCGACCCGTCGGGCGCGGTGCTCTCGGTGGTGGTGGGAACGGTCATGTCAGGACTCCATCTGGCGGGTGCGCGGATCGAGGTAGGCGTAGACGACATCCGCGAGGATGTTGGCCACGAGCACCGACAGGGTGATCACGAGGAACACGCCCTGCATGAGGGCGAAGTCCTTGGCGTTGGTCGCATCGAGCAGGAGCTTGCCCACGCCCGGATAGCTGAAGACCATCTCCATCACGATCGTGCCGCCGACGATGAAGCCGATCGACAGCGCGAAGCTCTGGATCTGCGGCAGCACCGCGTTGCGGGCGGCATAGCCCCACAGCACGCGCTTGTTGGGCATGCCCTTGGCCTGGGCCACCGTGATGTAGTCATCGTCGAGCACGGTCAGCATCATGTTGCGCATGCCGAGCACCCATCCGCCGAGCGAGGCGACCACGATCGTCAGGGCGGGCAGGGTGCCGTGCATGATCACCTGGCCGATGAAGTCGAAGCTCCATTCCGGGGACTGCCCCTTGTCGTAGGCGTGCGAGGAGGGGAACCACTTCAGGGTCGACGAGAAGATCGCGATCGCGATGAGCCCGAGCCAGAAGTAGGGGATCGTGTTGAAGAAGGTCGTCACGGGGATGATCGCGTCGAGCCTGCTGCCGCGCTTCCATCCGACGACGGCACCGGCGATCGTGCCGATCGTGAAGGAGATGATCGTCGCGATGCCGACCAGGCCCAGCGTCCACGGCAGTGCCGACGCGAGCACCTCGGCGACCGGCCTCAGCCCGTGCAGCGTCGAGATGCCGAGGTCGCCGCGCAGCAGCATCCCCCAGTACTCGAGGTACTGCTGCCAGATCGACTTGTCGGTGTCGATGCCGAGCAGGATCCGTAGCGCTTCCTCGGCCTCCGGGCTCACGCTGCGGTTGCGCGCGAGGTAGGAGCTGACCGCGTCGCCCTTCATGAGGCGCGGGAGGAAGAAGTTGATCGTGATGGCCGCCCAGAGCGTGAACAGGTAGAAACCGGCACGCCCGGCGAAGAAGCGCCACGGGATCTTCCGGCGTCCGCGTTCCGCGACGGTCGCCGTGGTGCCGACCTCGAGGGCGTCGCGGGACGCGAGCTCGTCGTCGAGCCGGGGGAGAGCGGCGCTCACAGCGCACCTCCCATCGAGGTCGCGAAGTGTTTGTCCGGGTCGGGCGACGCGGCGCGCAGCTCCCGTGTGTACGGATCCTGCGGGTTGAGGATCACCTCGTCGGCGGCGCCGTACTCCACGACCCGGCCCTGATTGAGGACCATGATCTCGTCGCTGAAGTGACGGGCGGTGGCGAGGTCATGGGTGATGTAGAGCACGCCGAGCCCCTCCTCACGTTGCAGGTCGGCGAGCAGGTTCAGCACACCGAGGCGGATCGAGACGTCGAGCATCGACACGGGCTCGTCGGCGACGAGGAGCGAAGGGCGGGACGCGAGGGCACGGGCGATGGCCACCCGCTGTCGCTGTCCGCCGGAGAGCTCGTGCGGACGCCGGTCGATCACGGTGTCCGGGTCGAGCCGGACCCTGCTGAGCAGACGGCGCACCTCGGCTTCGGTCTCCCCCTTGGGCACCACGTCATCGAGGCGGATCGGCCGCTCCAGGTGGTAACGGATCGAGTGGTACGGGTTGAGGGAGGCGAACGGGTCCTGGAACACCATGCGCAACTGCTGCCGGTACTTCCGCAGCCCTTTGCCGCGGCGCGGGATCGGCACGCCGTCGAGCAGCACCTGTCCACTGGTCGGGGTCTCGAGCTGGGTGAGGATCTTCGCGATCGTGGACTTGCCGCTGCCGGACTGACCGACCAGGCCGATCGTCTGCCCGGAGGTCAGCGTGAAGCTCACGTCGTCGAGCGCTTTGAGCTGGCCGGCACCGCGGACGTTGTACGTCTTCGTGATGTTCCGGAATTCGAGGGTGGTCATCGCACCAGCACCCCTCTCTCCCCGGTCAACCGGGGGAACGACGACAGCAGTGTCTTCGTGTAGTCGTGCTCGGGCCGCGTCCAGATGCGCTCGGCGGTGGCGAGCTCGATGATCTCGCCCTCCCGCATGATCGCGATCCGGTCGCTGATCTCCAGGAGAAGGGGGAGGTCGTGGGTGATGAAGATCACCGAGAAGCCGAACTCGTGCCGCAGCTGCGAGATCTGGCTGAGGATCTCGCGCTGCACCAGCACATCGAGGGCGGTGGTCGGTTCATCCATGACCATCAGCTGCGGACGCAGCGCGAGGGCCATCGCGATCATGACGCGCTGGCGCATGCCTCCGGAGAGCTCATGGGGGAAGGAGCGGATGCGTTGTCGCCCGACCTTGACGATCTCGAGCAGCTCCTCGGCCTCGGCACGCCGCTGCCTGCGGTTCATGTCGGGGCGATGGATCTCGAAGACGTCTTCCAACTGGGAGCCGATCGTCGCGACCGGGTTCAGGGCGTTCATCGCCCCCTGGAACACCATCGACACCTTGTCCCAGCGGAACCGCTGCATCGCGTCCACGTCGAGCGCGTCGATGTCGATGTCGACACCGGTCGCATCGTGGAAGGTCACGCTGCCGCCGGTGATCACGGCCGGCGCACGCAACAGGCGCTGGACTCCGTAGGCGAGTGTGGTCTTGCCGCACCCGCTCTCACCGGCGAGACCGAGGATCTCGCCGCGCTGCAGTTCGAGGTTCACGTTCTTCACCGCCTCGACGGGCGGATCGACGTCGTACACGACTGAGAAGTCGCGCACGCTGAGGAGAGGGTCTGGCATGGTGATGTCTTTCGTCGGCGGAGAAGGGGAGCCCGGGGTCGTTCACCCGGGCTCCCCACCCGGTGCTTACTCGGCGGGCTTCAGCTTCGTGAGGATCTGCACGATGTTCTGCTGCGTCGGGTCGGCCGACGCATACGGGTCCTCCTCCGAGGGCCATCCGACGTAGTTGCGGGTGTTGAACTCGCCCAGCAGCGGGTGCGCCCCCAGCGGGATGGCCGGCACCTGCTCAGCGAAGATCGTCTGCAACGTGTCGAGTGCCGCGGTGCGCTCCTCATCCGACGACGCGTTCGCGTAGGAGTTCAGGGCAGCCGTCGCCTCCGGGTCGTCGAAGCGACCGAAGTTGAAGCCGGCCTTGCCGTCCGAGATCCAGCGCGGGTCCATCGTCGAGGTGTAGAGGCCGTAGGCGGTCCCGCTGTCCTCGAGCCAGTGGATGATCGCGGAGAACGTGCCGTTGTCGCGAGGATCGGCCCAGCCGCCCCAGTCGGGCATGTCGATCTTGACCTCGGCGCCGATGGCCTCGGTCACGTCTTCGGCGATGAGCTCCTGCGCGGTGTTCCAGTCGCTCCAACCCGAGGGCACCGACAGCGTGAACGACACGGGGGCGCCGTCGGGGTCGATCAGCGCGTCGTCCTTCCACGTGTAGCCGGCGGTCTCGAGCAGGTCGCGGGCCTTCTCTGCATCGACCGAGTAGTCCACGTCCGTGAATTCGGGCTGGATCTCGTCTTCGAGGATCGACGAGAGGCCGGTGACCGACCACACGGCCTCGCTGGCACCCTCGCGGGCGATGTCGACGTAGGCGTCGCGGTCGATCACCCAGGCGAGCGCCTGGCGGAAGGCCGGGTCGTCGAACGGCTTCTGCTGCAGGTTCATGAACAGCGTCGCCGAACCGGTGGTGGGAGCGGCCCAGAACTTGTTGTGCTCGGGGTCGACCGACAGGAACTGCTCCTCGATCTGCGGGATGAACGCCTGCGCCCAGTCGGCGTCTCCGTTGGCGAGAGCGGTGGTCAGCGCCGTGTTGTCGCCGTAGGAGACGTAGTGCAGCTCGGGAACGGCCAGCTCGCCGCCCCAGTAGTCGTCGCGGGCGTCGAGGGTGACCGACTCGGTCGACCAGTTCGAGAGGACGTAGGGTCCGGTACCCACCAGGTCGTCGCCCTTGACGGGGTCGGTGGCCGGGTCGTCGAGGTTCTCCCAGATGTGCTTCGGCACGATCGGCACGTGCAGGGCGCGGGCCTGGTTGACGTACTTCGACGCGGCGAAGGTCAGCACGACCTTGTCGCCGTCGACGGCAGCGCTGTCGAGCTGGAGGCCCGCGGTGTCGAGGGCGGGGGTGGAGGCGAGCTCGTAGGAGTAGACGATGTCGTCGGCGGTGAAGGGCTCGCCGTCGCTCCAGGTGACGTCGGCGCGGGGAACGACCGTGAGCACGGTGTAGTCGTCGTTCCATTCCAGGCTGTCGGCGAGCCACGGGGTGACGCCACGGTCGCCGGTCTGGTTCACGAGGGCGAGGGTCTCGAAGATCACCTTGCCGTAGCCGTACTTCGAGGCGGAGGAGTCGCCGACGTAGGGGTTGTTCGATTCGGTGGTGATCGCGCCGTCGGGCTTCGCGATCGTGAGCGAGGCGGAACCGGCACCGCTGCCGGACTCGTCGCCCCCTCCTCCTGCGGAGCATCCGGCGAGGGCCGAGATACCGAGGGCGGTGATCGCGGTCGCCGCGATCAGAGATTTCCTGAGCTTCATTGCTTCTCCTTGGGCACGGTCTTTGTGCTGCGGCACCGGCGGAGGATGCTGCGCCGGTCTGGTGTGATTCGCTTACTGTCGAGAAAGTAAGTTTCAGTGAGGTTACCGAGTAGTAAGTTGGATCGCAAGCACGGCTCGGCAATGGAGGAACGGCGATGGCAGACAGCGACCAGACGGTGCGCGTGCGCCCGGCGACGCTCGCGAAACGCGAGCAGATCCTCAAGGCGGCCATCGAGATCTTCGGGAACAAGGGATCGACGAACGGCACACTGGCCGACGTCGCGGAACAGGTCGGCATCACGCACGCCGGCGTGCTCCACCACTTCGGGTCGAAGCAGAAGCTGCTGCTCGAGGTGCTCGCCTACCGCGATCAGGACGACGTGGCGGGGCTCGCGCAGAAGCACATCCCCGGCGGACCGGAGCTGTTCCTGCACCTCGTGCGCACCGCGTTCACGAATGCGAAGCGCCCCGGCATCGTGCAGGCGTACACGGTGCTCTCCGCGGAATCCGTGACCGATGACCATCCGTCGCGCCCGTTCTTCGAAGAGCGCTACACGACGCTTCGCCGCGAGGTGACGGACGCCTTCCACGAGCTGTGCGCCCAGGAGGGCGTGAGCGATCCGCGCAGCATCGCCGACGCGGCCGCCGCGATCCTGGCCGTGATGGACGGCCTGCAGTTGCAGTGGCTCCTGCATCCGGAGGTCGTGGAGCTCGGCGAGACGAGCGAGTTCGCGATCCGCGCCATCGTCAACGCCGTGCTGCATCCCGGGCCGGAGCTGGAGACCTACGCGCACGACACGGACAGCTGACGGCCCCGACACGCCCGACTAGGCTCGGGCCATGACGATCGACCTCGAAGCGCTCTACATCGACCTGCACCAGCACCCCGAGCTCTCTTTCCAGGAGACACGCACCGCGGGCATCGCCGCCCGTCATCTGCGCGATCTCGGCCTCGAGGTGGAGGAGGGCGTCGGAGTCGCCGGGGTCGTGGGCCTTCTCCGCAACGGCGACGGCCCCGTCGTGTGGGTGCGCGCCGACATGGACGCGCTCCCGGTCGAGGAGCAGACCGGCCTCTCGTATGCGAGCACCGCGAAGGGCGTCGACCCCGCGGGCACCACCGTCCCCGTCATGCACGCCTGTGGCCACGACATGCACGTCACCGCCATGATCGGCGCTGTGGAGAGGCTCGTCGCGGAGCGCTCCGACTGGTCGGGAACCCTCGTCGTGCTGATCCAGCCCGCCGAGGAGTACGGGGCCGGGGCGCGCGCCATGCTGGACGACGGCATCCTCGACCGCTACCCCCGTCCCGACATCGTGCTCGGCCAGCACGTGACCCCGCTCCCCGCCGGCATCGTCGGGGTGCGCAGCGGGACGCAGATGGCCGCCTCCGACGGGCTCACCGTGACCCTGCACGGCCGCGGCGGACACGGCTCGCGCCCGCACGCCACGATCGACCCGGTGGTGATGGCCGCGGCGACCGTGATGCGCCTGCAGACCATCGCCTCGCGCGAGATCGATCCGCAGGGCGTCGCGGTCGTGACGGTCGGGTCGATCCACGCCGGACTCAAGAACAACATCATCCCGGCCGAGGCGAAGCTCGAGCTCAGCCTGCGCTACCCGAACGAGGAAGCACGCGAGAAGGTGCTCGCGAGCGTGGAGCGCATCGTGCGGGCCGAGGCCACCGCATCCGGGGCCGAGCGCGAGCCGGAGATCCGCACCGACCACACCCTGCCCGCCACGATCAACGATGAGGATGCCACGGCCCGCGTCACGACCGCGATCCAGCGGGCCCTCGGCGAGGCGTCCGTCATCGACCCCGGCATGTTCACCGGCAGCGAGGACGTGTCCTGGTTCGCGCGCGACGCCGGCGTGCCGCTCGTGTTCTGGTTCTGGGGCGGCGTCGACCCCGCGCGGTTCGCCGAGGCGGTCGCCGCGGGTCGACTCGAGCAGGACATCCCGACGAACCACTCGCCGTTCTTCGCGCCCGAGATCCACCCGACGATCGAGGTCGGCGTGACCGCCCTGTCGGCCGCGGCCCGGGAGTTCCTGGACTGAGCGCGTTCACAACTCCTCAGAATCGTTCGGCCTCGGCTCGTATGGCCCGTTCGCCCCGCGGAACGAGCGTTCTCTGAGGAGTTGCGCACACCGCCGCTCCGCAGCGCAGTCGGCTCAGCCGCCGATCGCGTTCATGCCGCGCGCCGGTTGCAGGAATGAGGGGTCGTTGATCGCGTGCCCCGGGAGCTTGCCGTGCACGCAGGAGCGCAGCATCTCGGCGATCCCGGCGGAGCGGTCACCCGGTGCAGAGGCCGACTCCCCGCGCAGCACCTCGATGAGGTCGTACTCGACGTTCGAGAACAGGCAGTTGCGCAGCTGGCCGTCGGCGGTCAGGCGCAGACGGTCGCACGCACCGCAGAACGGAGCGGTGACCGAGGCGATCACCCCGACCTCGTGCGGTCCGCCGTCGATCCGCCACTTCTCTGCAGGTGCTCCCCCACGCCCCTCGACCGGATCGAGATGCCAGCGCTCCCCCAGCGACGCGAGGATCTCCTCGCGCGTGACCATGGACGCCCGGTCCCAGGTGTGTCCGGCGTCGAGCGGCATCTGTTCGATGAAGCGCAGCTGCGCGCCCACACCCATCGCGAACTCCACGAGGTCGACCAGCTCGTCGTCGTTGACGCCGCGCATCGCGACCGCATTGAGCTTGAGCGGACGGAGCTCCGAGGCCGCAGCCGCCGCGATGCCCTCGAACACGTCGTCGAGGCGGTCACGGCGCGTCAGGTCGGCGAAGCGCTGACGGTTCACCGTGTCGATGCTGATGTTGAGGCGTGTGAGTCCAGCCTCGATCAGCGCCGGCAGTTTCTGGGCGAGGCTGATGCCGTTGGTCGTCATGGCGACCTCGACGGGTCCGTCCTCGCCTTCGATGCGGGAGACGCGTCGCACGACCTCGACGATGTCGGCCCTCAGGAGCGGTTCGCCACCGGTGAGGCGGAACGTGCGGATGCCGAGAGCGGCGGCCACCTCGGCGACCTCGACGATCTCATCCGTGGAGAGGATGCTCGTGCGGGCGAGCCACTCGTTCCCCTGCTCCGGCATGCAGTACGTGCAGCGCAGCGAGCAGCGGTCGGTGAGCGAGATGCGCAGATCCCGGTGCACCCGGCCGTGCGTGTCGACGAGACCTGCTTCGGCGGCGGCGTGGCCAGGGCTCTGCGCCGTCGGACCGGCGTGCGGCGGGCGCACACCGATCACCACCGGCACGGCCGTCATCGCGCTCCGCCACTCCCCGTCATCGTTCGAGACTAACCCGCCGCTTCCCCCCTCGGGGCCGAAACACATGAGGTTCCCGTCGCGATATGGCAGCCCATATGCGCGTGAGGGCTGTCATATCGCGACGGGAGCGACGGAGGCGACGGACGCCGGGACGAACCGCACGTCGGCAGGATCGACGCGCAGGTGCACCTCGTCGCCCACCACGAGGTCGACGGCGTCCGCCAGCGAGGTGTCGACCTGACAGTGCTCGGTGTGCAGGCGGACACCCGTGAGGATGGGCTCGAGTCGGAGGATCCGGCTGGCCCACGCGTGCGGGTCGTCAGCTCGCTCGATGCGCACCGCGGCGGGACGGAACACCGCGGCGAGCGGTGAGCCATCGACCGCGGCGAGCGCGAGCGACTCGGCATCCGTGCTTCCGAGACGCAGACCTCCCCCGCGCCAGCCCCCGTCCGCGGCGACGCCCACCAGCCGGTTGACACCTGCGATCGCAGCGATGAAGCCCGAAGCGGGTGCCGACAGCACCTCGCGGACAGGTCCGTGCTGCGTGACCCGCCCCGCCTCGATCACCAGGAGCCGATCGGCGAGGGCGACAGCATCCGCAGCATCGTGTGTGACCGCGATCGTGGTGATCCCCGCCAGCTGATCACGCAGCATCTGTCGGATGTCGCCGGCCGTCGCCGGATCGAGCGCGACCAGCGGTTCGTCGAGCAGCACGGCGCGCGGCGACGCGGCGAGCGCTCGGGCGACCGCGACGCGCTGCCCCTCGCCACCGGAGAGCTCGCGCGGCATGCGGTCCCCCGCCCCCGGGAGTCCGACGCGTGCGAGCCATTCATCGGCCGAGTCTCGTGCCGCCCGGACGTCCTGCCCGGCGGCACGAGGACCGAAGGCGACGTTCTCGCGCACGGACAGGTGGGGGAACAGCCGCGCCTCCTGCCCGAGCAGCACGATGCCGCGGTTCATGGGAGCTGTCCGCACACGAGGTGTGGCCACGCGGTCGACCACGCGTCCCGCGACCTCGATCTCCCCGGCGGTCAACGGCTCGAGGCCCGCGAGCGCCTGCAACAGAGTCGACTTGCCCGCGCCG
Source organism: Microbacterium sp. ZOR0019 (assembly GCF_000800925.1). Classification (NCBI taxonomy): domain Bacteria; kingdom Bacillati; phylum Actinomycetota; class Actinomycetes; order Micrococcales; family Microbacteriaceae; genus Microbacterium; species Microbacterium sp. ZOR0019. The sequence goes on from NZ_JRKC01000047.1 coordinate 12,186, forward strand.
CTCGGTCCCATGATGGCGACGGTCTCCCCTACCGAGACCTGCACCGAGACGTCGACGGCGAAGTGCTCACGGTCGACCACGACGTGCGCACGGAGCCCCTCACCGCCGACAGTCCGGCCCGTCGAGGAGGTCATCGCGTCGCCCCCGGCCGCCAGCCGCGCACGAGCAGCAGCACGACGATCGCCGTGGCGAGCAGCAGCAGGGCGAGAGCGACCGCCGTGCCCTGCGACACTCCGGCCCCGTTGAACGCGGTGTAGATCGCGAGCGGCATGGTCTGGGTGACGCCCGGCCGGTTCCCTGCGAACAGGGCCGTCGCACCGAACTCGCCGATGGCCCGCGCGAAGCACAGGACGACACCCGCGACGATGCCCGGCGCGGCCAACGGCAGAGTGATCCGTCGCAGGATCGTCCATCGTCCGGCGCCGAGCGCCGCCGCCGTGCGCTCGTAGTCCACGCCCGAGGTGCGTACCGCACCCTCCACGGCCAGCACGAGGAACGGCAGCGCGACGAACGTCTGTGCCAGGATGACGGCGGGCGTGCTGAAGGACAGGCCGAGCCCACCGAGCCAGCCCGCACGTCCGAACAGGTACAGCAGCGCGACACCGCCCACCATCGGCGGCAGCACCAGCGGAACCGTGACGACGGCGCGGAGTACGGCAGCCAGCCGCGGCCCGGAGCGGGCGATCCACAGCGCGAGCGGTACGCCGATCAGGATGCACAGCACCGTGGCCACCAGGCCGGTACCGAGCGAGAGAGTGAGCGCGGAGAGCGCGGCCTCCGAGGTCACGTCCGCGAGGAACGTCGACCACTGCACGCGCGCGACGAGCGCGGTGAGCGGCAGGATCAGGAACGCCAGGCCGACCAGGGCGGGTACGGCGAGTGCACGGGGCGCGTACCCTCGGTCACCTCCCCCGCTCATGGTGCTCCGAAGCCGAAGTCGGCCAGGATGCTGCGCCCCGCATCCGACCGCACGAACGCCACGAACGCCTCGGCCACCGTGGCGTTCGGAGCATCGGAGAGCACGGCGATCGGGTAGTGGTTGACGACCTCGTCGGCGCCGTCCGGCACGATCACCTCGACGTCGTCGCGGCCGATCACATCGGTGGCGTACACGAGCCCGGCGTCGGCTTCGGACGCGGCGACCTTCGTGAGCACGGCCGTCACGTTCTGCTCGAGGCTCGCCGGGTCGACCGTGACCTCGGCCGCGGACAGCAGCGTCGCGGAAGCCGCACCGCACGGCACCTCCGGCGCACACAGCACGGTGGTGACGTCGGCGAGATCCGCCAGCGCCTCGACGTCACCCGGGTTTCCGGACGGAACCACGATCACCAGGGTGTTGGATGCCAACAGCGCGGGCTCAGCCACGACGTCCGCCGCCTTCTCCATGTTCGCCTCGTCGGCCGAAGCGAACACGTCGGCGGGAGCACCTTCGAGGATCTGCGTGACGAGCGTCGAAGAACCGTCGTACACCGGACGGAACCGCACGTCCGGGTTCTCGGCCATGAAGGCCTCACCGATCGCATCGAAGGCTCCGGCGAGGGATGCCGCGGCGTAGACCGTGAGCTCTCCGCGCACGCCATCCGTGGCCCCCGACGGTGAGGACGTGTCCTCAGCTGTGCCCGCACAGCCCGTGAGCACGAGGCAGGCAGCGGCGAGGAGAGCGAGCGTGGAGCGGCGCAACAGGCGGTTCATGTCAGCCGTTCGGGATCTCGACGACGACCTGGGTCGCCTTGACGGAAGCGGTGGCGAGGGAGCCGACCTCGAGCCGCAGATCCCGCGCCGCCTCGGACGACATCAGCGACACCACACGATGCGGTCCGGACTGGATGTCGACCTGCGCCATCAGGCCTTCGACCTGCACGCGCGTGACGATGCCGACGAAGCGGTTGCGCGCACTGGAGAGCACATCTCCGGCGTTCCTCGCCTCCTCCGCGAGCTCGACCGCGCGCGCCGCGAGGGCATCACCGGGAATCTCGGCCGGTGTCGCATCCGTCACCGGAAGCAGTCCCTGATCGATCCAGCGACGGACGGTGTCGTCACTCACGCCGAGCAACTGCGCGGCACGGGCGATCCGGTAGGTCTGCATGCGAAGAATCTACCGCAGATGCGGAGATATCGAAGGAATAGATCCGATTCTGCCGAGCGGGCCGCGTTCCCCTATCCTGACCGCGTAGGCCTTCGGAAGGAACATCATGGCGGACGCTGTCGTTCTCGTCTCGGGCGGTGCCGCCGTGACACCGTTCACGGATCCCCACCGCGCCAGCGGGTCCGGCCTCGCCGCTGGCAACACGCTCACCGCCCTTCGCGCCCATCTGCTCGAGCGTGGCGCTGCGGTCTTCACCGCACCTGCCCGCATCGGAGACGGCGAGGTCCGGGAGGACACCGGATGGCAGGGTTTCGCGGATGCGCCCGTCGTGCTGCCCGCAGAGGTGACCGTCAACGCGGTCGGTGGGATCGACGAGGGCGGCGCCCGCTTGGGCGCATTCCTGCGATGGCTCGGCGACGAACACGGCTTCGACGAGATCGACCTCGTCGCGCATTCGATGGGCGGATTGTTCTCCCGCGCGGCGATCCGCCATCTGCAGGGAGACGGACCGTCGGTGACTCGACTCATCACTCTCGGCACCCCGTGGGAGGGATCACTCCTGGGAGATGTGCTCACCGGCGAGCTCTCCGTGGACGACGCCCACGGCGACGAGGGGACCGTCCAGATCCTGGAGAGATCGCGCAGTTACGCCGCCGAGAATTCGCAGGGCGCTGCCGACCAGGTCTCGAAACGGTTCCTGCGGGAGTGGAACGCGGCCCAGGTCGGGGTGCTCGACACGGTCGCCGTCACCGCGATCGGAGCCGGGCACTTCCGCGCCGCATCCGAGCCCCTCCAGCTGTGGCCTCACGACGGGCTCGTCTCGCAGCGGAGCGCCAGAGCAGACGACGTGCCGACCGTGGTCCTCCCGCGTGCTGTCCGCCGTAGCTTCGACGACGACGTGCACAGCATCTTCTTCGCGGACGCCTTCGACCTGCCATGGGAACGGGCGCTCACCTGGGATCCGGAGGTGTTCGCGGTCGTCGACGATGCGCTCGAAGCCGGAACCAGGGGCATACGCTGAACCCATGCAGCCCCTCGTCGCCCCCGCCGCCGCGCTGGACCCGGAAGAACTCGTCCGCACGGCCCGGCACGCGGTGCTCTCCGGCATCGGCGAAGAAGGTCAGCGCCGACTCAACGCCGCTCGTGTCACGGTCGTCGGCGCGGGCGGACTCGGTTCCCCCGTGCTCCTCGCCCTGGCCGCCGCAGGGATCGGCAGCCTCACGGTGATCGACGACGACGTCGTGGAGCTGACCAACCTGCAGCGCCAGCTCGCGCACCGCGTGGAGGACATCGGCACGCCCAAGACCGCCTCCGCCGCCCGAGCCATCACGGCTCTCGCCCCGCAGACCGTCGTGACCCCGGTGCCGGAACGCCTCGACACGGCCAACGCCGCACGCCTGCTCGCGGGAGCCGACGTGGTGGTCGACACGAGCGATTCCTTCGTGACCCGCCGTGATGTGGCCGCGGCGGCCGAGGAGCTCGGACTTCCCCTGGTCTGGGGCGCGGTGCAGGAGTGGCATGCGCAGGCGACCGTGTTCTGGTCGGACCCACCGGCGGGCGAGCCGGTCGTGCTCGCCGACCTCTTCCCGCCCGGCACCGAGGGGGAACCGCCCAGCTGCGCCCAGGTCGGCGTGCTCGGAGCGCTGTGCGTGCAGGTCGGCGGAATGCTGGCGGGTGAGGTGATCAAGCTCGTGACCGGGGCCGGCGAACCGCTGCTCGGACGACTCGCCATGATCGATGCGCTCACCTCCCGCCAACACGAGATCGCGATCCGCCCGGCGTCCACGACCTCGACGGTGGTGCACGCATGACCGGCCGTCGTACGGTCGAGGAGCAGCTCGACCGTGTGCTCGGCGCCATCCGTCTGGTCGGCAACGAGGCTCTCCCGGTGACGGATGCCGCAGGACGCACGCTCGCCGCGCCCGCGGTCGCCGCCCACGACATCCCCCTCTTCGACAACTCCGCGATGGACGGGTTCGCGGTGCGCGGTGCCGACGTCGCGGAGGCCTCCGAGGAGAATCCGGTCACCCTGCGCGTGGTCGCCGACCTTCCCGCCGGAGTGGCCCTCGATCCTCCGCTCGGGTCCGGCGAAGCCGCCCGCATCATGACCGGATCCCCCACCCCCACCGACGCCGACGTGATCGTGCCCTTCGAGGACACGGCCGGCGGGCTCGCCGATTCCCTCGACGGGGTGACGGTGCTGCGTGCCCCGGCGAAGCCCGGTGTGTTCGTGCGCCGACGCGGGGCCGACCTGCACGCCGGCGACGAGGTCGTGCCCGCCGGGGAACGTCTGGGGCCCTTCCAACTCGCGGCCGCGGTCGCTGCCGGTGTCGCCGAGGTGTGGGTGACGCGGGCTCCGCGCGTGGCCGTGGTGTCGACCGGGAGCGAGCTGCTCGCGCCGGGCGAGACCCCCACCCGCGGCCGCATCCCCGACTCGAACGGCCCCCTGCTCGCGCAGCTGGTCGCCGAGGCCGACGCCGAGGTGGTACTGGTCGCACGCGTTCCGGATGCGGCCGACGCCGTCAGGACCGTGACGGCCGAAGCCGCAGACCTCGGCGCCGACGTGATCGTCTTCACCGGCGGGGTGAGCGCGGGAGCCTACGAACCGGTGCGCGGGGCCTTCGACGGCGGCGGACAGGTCGAGTTCAGCGCGGTATCCATGCAGCCGGGCAAGCCGCAGGCCTTCGGGGTGCTCGATGACGGATGCGTGGTGTTCGGACTCCCGGGGAACCCCGTCAGCGTGGCGGTGTCGTTCGAGGTGTTCGTGCGCCCCGCCCTGCTCGCGATGCAGGGCCGCACCCTCATCCACCGCCCGCGTTCGCCCTTCACCGCCGATGCGTCCTGGACACCCCCGCCCGGCCGCCGCCAGTACCTTCCGGCCGTCGTCAACCTCGCGGCGCGCACCGTGCGTCCGGCGACCGCCGGCGGGTCGGGATCACATCTCGCGGGCGGACTCGCGCGTGCCCACGCGTTCGCTATCGTCCCGGCGGAGGTCGAGTCCGTGGCCGTGGGCGATGTGATCGATGTCATGCTGGTCGGATGAGCTTCCCCCACCTTGACGCCGGCGGCCGTGCACACATGGTCGATGTGACCGCGAAGCAGCCGACCGTGCGCACCGCGACCGCCCGCGGTTTCGTGCGCTGCAGCGCCGACGTGATCACCGCCCTCCGCGACGGCACCGTGCCGAAGGGCGACGTGCTCGCGGTGGCGCGCATCGCCGGCATCCAGGCGGCCAAGTCCACGCCCTCCCTGCTGCCGCTCGCGCACGTGATCGGGGTGCACCGGGCGAGCATCGAGCTGGACGTCGACGACGACGGCGTGCGCATCGAGGCGACCGTGGGCACCGCCGACCGCACCGGGGTCGAGATGGAGGCGCTCACTGCCGTCTCGGTCACCGCCCTGGCGATCGTCGACATGATCAAGGGCGTCGACCGCGCGGTCACGATCGAGGACGTGCGCATCGTGGCGAAGTCCGGCGGCCGCTCCGGCGACTGGGTGCGTCCCGGCGAGCCCGCCCCCGGAGCCGACCGATGACACGCGTGCGCTACTTCGCCGCCGCCGCCGAGGCCGCAGGCACCGACGCGGAGGAGCGCGCCGAGCACTCCCTCCTGGAGCTGCGCACCGCCGTCGTCGCCGAGCACCCGGCCCTGGCCGACATCCTGCCGCGCTGCGCGGTGCTCGTCGACGGCGTCCGCACCGACGGCGACCTCTCCCTCGACGACGCCGAGCTCATCGACGTCCTCCCGCCCTTCGCGGGCGGCTGACCACGCGCCACCTGCAGGACCGCCGGCCACCTGCATGACCGTCTGCCGGTGTTTCCTCCTGCATACAGCAGAACCTCATGCAGCTGACGCGTCGAGAACGGCGGTGACGCATCGAGAACGGCAGGTGACGCGTCGAGAACGGCGATGACGCGCAGGACTCAGCCGCCGATGCCCTTCCACGACGTGGTGCCGTCGACCTCGAGCTGACGCTTCCACACGGGGAGGTCGCTCTTGATCGCCTCGATGACCGCACGGCACACCCCGAACGCCTCGGCTCGGTGCTCGGAGGCCACCGCGATCACCACCGCGGCATCGCCCACATCGAGGCGTCCGACGCGATGACTCACAGCCACCACAGCGGGAGCATCGGCGCCGGCCTCCTCCGCGATCCGCCGCAACGTGGCTTCCGCATCGGGGTGCGCGCTGTACTCCAGTCCGACGACGGGCGTCTGCGCATCCGGGTCGTTGTCGCGCACCCGGCCGACGAACGTCGTCACCGCTCCCAGGCGCGGATCTTCGACCGCGGTGAGATGGACGTCGAGATCGAGGAGTTCTTCCGACACGGCTGCGATGCGTACGTCGTTCATGAGTGGTCTCCGCCTCCGACTTGATCCAGGATGTGCGCGGCGACGCCGAGCACCACGGGCACGCCGGAGGCGACGGCTCGGGGCGAACCGGGGAGGTTCACGACGAGCATTCCGTCGGGGTCCACGATGCCCGCGAGCCCGCGCGACAGCACCGACAACGGGGTGTCGGCGAGTCCGCTGCGGCGCAGCTCCTCCGCGATCCCGGGGATCTCGCGGGTGATCACCCGACGCGTCCCCTCCGGCGTCAGGTCACGGGGTCCGACGCCCGTCCCGCCGGTGGTCACGACCAGCCGGATGCCGCGCGCAACAGCCCGACGTAGGGCATCCGCCACAGAACCCGCTCCGTCGGCGATGACCTCGGCATCGGGGCAGTGCCACCCGGCGTCACGAAGCAACCCCACGGCGATCGGGCCGCCCCGATCCTCGCGCTCTCCGGAGGCCGATCGATCCGAGACGGTGATGACGAGTGCGGGGTACGGGCCCATGGCTCCCACCCTAGGCCCGCGCCGATGACCGTGCACCGGTATCAGGTGACGCGGACGAGCGAACGCTGCCAGCCCGACGATCCGTTCGGCGCGATGGGTGCGCGCTCCTGGATCTGCAGGTCGCCGTTCTTGTTCACGGCGCGCACGGCGACGTAGTGCGTCCCGGGGGTGGCATCCCATTCCATGAACCACTGCACCCAGGTGTCATCGTTGATCGGCGTCGACAGCGTGGCCGCAACCCAGTCGCCGTCGTCGATGCTCACCTCCACGCGCTCGATGCCGACCGACTGCGCCCAGGCGACGCCTGCGATCGGGATCTTCCCCGCATCCACCGCCTCGCCGATCTTGGGGGTGTCGACGCGGGAGGAGAACTTGATCGGCGCCTCGGCGCTGTAACCGCGCGGTGTCCAGTACGCCTCGTCCTCGGCGAACGTCGTGACCTTGAGCTCGGTGAGCCACTTGGTCGCCGACACGTAGCCGTAGAGTCCCGGCACGACCATCCGCACGGGGAAACCGTGTTCGAGCGGCAGCGGCTCGCCGTTCATCCCGACCGCCAGGATCGCGTCGAGGTCATCATCGGTGAGTGCCGACAGCGGCGTGCTCGCCGTGTAACCGTCGACGCTGCGCGAGAGCACCATGTCGGCACCGGACTTGACGCCCGCCTTCTTGAGCACGTCGCGCAACGGCACGCCCAGCCACTTCGCGTTGCCGACGAGTTCGCCGCCGACCTCGTTCGACACGCACGTGAGCGTGATCGCATACTCGTCGAGGCCCATGTCGAGGATGTCCTGGAAGCTCATCTCCACACGCTGGTCGACCATGCCGTCGATCACCAGGCGCCAGGTGTCCGGGTCGATCGAGGGAACCGTGAGGGCGGTGTCGACCCGGTAGAAGTCCTTGTTCGGGGTGAACAGCTTGCTGAGTCCGGGGATGTCCAGCTCGGCGCCCTGCGGCACCGTGACCGTGGTCTTCGGAGAGGGGAGCTTGAGCGCACTGCGGACGGCTTCGACCGAGGACACGGCCATGCTCACCGTGCGGGCGGTGATTCCCACGACGAGCGCGGACGCACCGGCGACGGCAGCGAGGAGGAAGAACCGACGACGGTCGATCCCGGGCCGGGCGGATTCTCCTTCGGCGAGATCGGTCGGGGGATCATCCGTGGTCGCCGTGGCACGGTCGTCCTCCCTGGCGCCTGCGAACGAGTCTCTCCACCCGCGCAGGCGGCGGCACAGGAGCACGAGGATGAACGATCCCGCGACGGTGCCGAGGACCGGGGGCAGGAACGCGAGGGGCGCGACGCCCGCGCGGGTGACGATCGCTGCGGTCGAGAGCACGCCCGCGATCACGAGCGCGATCACGCCGAGCGGCGGACGCACGAACTGCAGGATCCCGGCGATCGCCGAGGCGATGAGGACGGCAAGACCGAGCCCCGCCAGCAGGGCGATCTTGTCGTACTCGCCGAAGGTGGCGATCGCGAACTCCTTGAAGGGCTGGGGCACGATGTCGATCACGAAGCCGCCGACCGCGAGGATCGGGCTGGCGGTGCGCGCGAACAGAAGCGCGAACACCTCCGCCGTGGCGAGGAAGACGCCACCCCCGATCAGGCCCGCGAGGGCGGCCCAGACGAAGAACCTCTTGCCGCTGCGGCGTTGCACCATGATCGTCTCCTGTTCCACCGGTCGCCGGCGTCATCCCCCGTTGTTCGGAGCGGAGGCGCGATCGGATCTGACGATCTGCGGAAGAGGTCGCGCGGACCCGTTCATAACTCCGGAAAATCGGCAGGAGAGAAACACGTCAGGCACGGCACGACGGGCGAGCCGTTCGCCTGACACTCCGATCTTCCGGAGTTGTGAACGTCCGCGGGCGGAGGGTCAGACCGTGGGCGGAGGTCAGACCGTGGGCGGAGGTCAGACGGGGACGACGGGCGGAGGCGGCGGAGCGAGCCGGCGCTGCGGCACCCCGTGCGCCTCCCGGTGCAGACGCTCCATCCGGCTGTCGAGCTCGGCGGCGGCATCGGCGGCATCGGACAGGCTGTCGACGAGGTGCGAGGGCACCTGGTTCGAGAACTTGTAGTAGATCTTGTGCTCGAGGCTCGCCCAGAAGTCCATCGCTATCGTGCGGAACTGCACCTCGACCGGAACCGACAACGCGCCGGTCGACAGGAACACCGGCACCTCGATGATCGCGTGCAGGCTCTTGTAGCCGTTGGCCTTCGGCTGCGCGATGTAGTCCTTGACCGTGCGCACGGTGATGTCGTCCTGCGCGGTGAGGAGGTCGAACAGGCGGTAAACGTCGGCGACGAAGCTGCAGGTGACCCGCACACCCGCGATGTCGGTGATCTCCGCGCGGATCCGATCGAAGTCCGGCTCGTCGATCCCCTTGCGGGCGAGCTTCTCGACGATGCTGTCGGGCGACTTGAGACGGCTCTTCACGTGCTCGATCGGGTTGTACGCATGGTCGTGCGTGAACTCGTCACGGAGGATGGAGATCTTCGTCTCGACCTCGCGCATCCCGAACTCGTACTCGCGCAGGAAACGCTGCAGCTCGTCACGCAGCTCGCGAGCCTGGTTGATCGTGTCCTCGGTGACGTGAACGGTCGTCATGCTTCCGACGTTACGCGTTCGTGATCGGAAACGGCTGTGGATCATCGATCAATCGAGGGCGCGTGCGGGCCGTCCGAGCGGGCCGTAAGGATTCCGTGAGGACAGCGCGTCCGGCCGTAGGGATTCCGTGAGGATCGCAGGAGGATGACATCGGCAGGCGTAGTGTCGCCCGACGTGTCAGACGAAAACAGGGAGGGCGCGGACACTCCGCCGCTCGCCAAGCGCATCCTCATCGGCGAACCGCTGACGAGCCAGCAGGTCGATGATCAACTGCTCCCGAAGCGGATGGCACTGCCGATCTTCGCGTCCGACGCGTTGAGCTCGGTGGCCTACGCGCCGCAGGAACTCGTGATGATCCTGCTGATCGGTGGACTGACGTTCCTCTCCTTCACGCCGCTGGTCGCGATCGCGGTCGTGGTGCTGCTGGTCGTCGTCGTCCTGAGCTACCGACAGCTGATCAAGGCCTACCCGTCGGGCGGCGGCGACTACGAGGTCGCGTCGAAGAACCTCGGCGAGATCCCCGGTGTGATCGTCGCCGCGGCCCTCCTGGTCGACTATGTGCTGACCGTGGCCGTGTCGGTCGCCTCCGGTGTCGACAACATCATCTCCGCCGCGCCCGGCCTCGACCCGCTCCGCGTCGAGCTCGCGGTCGGCTTCGTGATCCTCATCATCATCGTGAACCTGCGCGGCGTGCGTGAGGCGTCGCTCGTGTTCGCCATCCCCACGTACGTGTTCATCGGCTCGGTCGGCATCATGATCGTGACCGGGCTGATCCGGACGTTCCTGGGCGATGCGCCGGTGGCCTCGAGCCACGACTTCTCCGTGCAGGCCGAGAACCTCGGTCAGGCCGCGGTGATCCTGCTGATCCTCCGTGCGTTCTCCAGCGGATGCTCCGCCCTCACCGGCGTCGAGGCGGTGTCGAACGGTGTCCCCGCGTTCCGGGCTCCCAAGGTGCGCAACGCCCAGTCGGCCCTCGTGCTGATGGGGTCGATCGCCATCTGCCTGTTCGCCGGCCTGACCGCTCTCGCCCTGATCGCCGGAGTGCACTATGCCGAGAACCCCTGCGACCTGATCGGCTTCGACTGCTCGACCCCCCAGCCGAGCCTGATGGCGCAGATCGCTGCGGCGACGTTCGGCGGCGGCAGCATCGCGTTCTTCATCGTGCAGGCGGCGACCGCGTGCGTGCTGCTGCTCGCCGCGAACACCGCGTTCAACGGCTTCCCCCTGCTGGGCGCGGTGCTGGCCCGTGACGGATACGCCCCCAAGTCGCTCAACACGCGCGGTGACCGCCTGGTGTTCTCGAACGGCATGATCCTGCTCGGCATCGCCGCGATCGCCGTTCTCGTGGTGTTCCAGGCGCGGCTGACGACCCTCATCCAGCTCTACATCATCGGGGTCTTCGTGTCGTTCTCGCTCGGACAGATCGGCATGGTCCGGCACTGGCGACGCGTGCTCCGCGGACCCGACGAGAGCAGGGCCGCCTCCGGGATCGACGGCGCCTCGGCATCGGACCGCCGCTCGGCCAAGGTCGGGCTCATCATCAACTCGACCGGCGCCGCGATGACCGTGCTCGTGCTGGTCATCGTGACGATCACCAAGTTCACGCACGGCGCCTACCTGGTGTTCTTCGCGATCCCGGTCCTGGCCTTCCTGATGCTGGGCGTGAAGCGTTACTACCGCGACGTCGAACACGAGATCGCGATCGACGACACGACCAAGTTCGGGGCGACCGGCGACCTCGCGATCGTCCTCGTCAACCGGCTGCAGAAGCCCGTCGTGAAGGCCATCGACTACGCGATCGCGGCCAAGCACGGCAAGACCCTGGCGGTGCACGTGGCCGTGGCGTCCGACGACGCGGCCCAGCTGCAGCAGGAGTGGGCCGACCATCTCGTGCCGATCCCGCTCGTGATCGTCGAGTCGCCGTACCGGTCGTTCGCGCAGCCGGTGACCCAGTTCATCAAGCAGTACCGCGAGAAGCACGGCTCCTCGGTGGTGACCGTGTACCTGCCGCAGTACATCGTCGGACACTGGTGGGAGTCGTTCCTGCACAACCGTCGGGCCCGCCGCCTCGCCAACCAGCTGATGCTCGTGCACGGGGTGTCGATCACGCTGGTGCCCTGGCTGCTCGACTCGTCGGAGCTCATCTACGGCCGCCGCTCCCGCCCGCTGCCGGGTCAGGAGCGCGCTGGTCGGCCGGTTGTCGTGACCGGCCGGCGTGCGCACCGTCCTGCCGGCCCGCCGCAGGAGTAGTCGCGGACGGCGCCTTCGAATCGCGCAACTGGTTCGATCTCGCGCCTGGATGGGACCATTTGCGCGATTCGAACGGAGTCAGGTCCCTTCGAGCACGGCACCCAGGACGCCGGCGGCCTCGGCGAAACGCGCCGGGTCGGCGTTGGCGTAGTTGAGGCGCACGTAGGAGCCGGAGGGCTCGGCCGGGAACCACTCGGACCCTGGCGCGATGATGACTCCGCGCACCTCGCACTCGCGGACGACCTGCCCGACATCCGTCCCCTCGGGCAGTCGCACCCACAGGTTGAGGCCACCGACCGGAACACCCTCGACCTGCGCGGAGGGCGCGTGCGCGGCGAGACTCGAGAGGAGCAGATCACGCCGCGCGCGCAGGTGCTCGCGGAATCCACGCAGGTGCGTGCGCCAGGCGGGCTGGCTCACCACGTCGAGGGCCGCGGCCTGGAGCACACCGCTCACGTACATCGACTCGGCGGCGCGATCCGCGAGGATCCGATCACGCGCAGGCCCACGGACGATCACGGCCGCGACGCGCAGGGCCGGTGAGGCGCTCTTCGTGAGCGAGCGCAGATAGACCACGTGACCGTCATCATCCGATGCGGCGATCGGCCTCGGATCGGCGTCGATGCCCAGGTCGTGCGCCCAGTCGTCCTCGATCAGGAATGCCCGGTGACGACGGACCGTGTCGAGCACGGCCTCTCCCGTCGCGACCGGCCACTGCGCTCCGGTCGGGTTCGCGAACGTCGGCTGCGCGTAGAACGCCCGCGCGCCGGTCTGCGCGAACGCCCGCTCGACGTCGTCCGGATCCGGTCCATGCGGACCGGACGGGATCGGCACCAGGACCACACCGGCCTGCGCGGCGGCGAGCATCGCACCCCAGTACGTCGGCGACTCGATCAGCAGCGGCTGCCCGACCCCCACGACCGCGCGGAAGATCGAGCTCAACCCGCTCTGGCTGCCCGAGATGATCAGGGCGTCCCGTGCCGAGGCGGGTGTGATGCCCACCGGTGCGGCGGACGCGAGTTCACCCGCGAACCACGCCTGCAGCTCGGGGAGGCCCGCTGCGGGTGAACGGGTCAGCGCCGCGTCCGATCGGGCGGCGCGGACGAGCGCCTGTCGCACGAGCCGCTGCGGCAGCAGGTCGACCGCGGGGTATCCCGCGTGCAGTCCGATCGCATCGGGCGCGACCGTGCGCTGCGTCGACGACAGGCCAGCGAGTCCGGCGGGCGCGGTGCCGAGCGCGGCGGTCTGCCAGCCGTAGTCGACCGTGCGGGCGATGGGCACGGCACGGACGAACGTCCCCGCACCGGGCCGCGACTCGACCAGCCCGAGCCGCACGAGCTGCTGCATCGCCTTCTGCACGGTCACCGGGCCGGCCCCGTACTCGGCCATGAGCGCACGGTTCGACGGCACCCGTGCGCCCGGAGATGCGGAGGAGATCCACCCGCGCACCCCGGCGACGATCCGGTCACTGCTATCCTGACTCATGAAAGTAGACAGTAGCGTTATCGCTCCGCGATCGACAGTGCTATCGACGCATGTCGGCGTCTGGTGGGGGCTTCTCGGCGTCCTCGCCTTCTCCTTCACCCTCCCATTCACTCGCATCGCGCTCGACGGGCTCTCACCGCTGTTCGTCGGCTCCGGCCGCGCTGTCGTCGCCGCCCTCCTCGCCGGGATCGCCCTGACGGTGACGCGCGAGCGACGGCCCACGACGGCGCAGTGGGGCCGCCTCGCGATCGTCGCCGGTGGGGTCGTGGCCGGATTCCCCGTCCTGACCTCGTTCGCGATGACCACGACGCCCGCCAGCCACGGTGCGGTCGTGATCGGCGTGCTCCCCGCGGCGACCGCTGTCGCTGTCGTGTTCCGCACCCGGGAACGGCCCACGCGATCCTTCTGGATCTTCGCGAGCCTCGGCGCGGTCGCCGCAGTCGTGTTCGCCGCACTGCAGAACGGCGGACTCGGCTCCCTCACGGCTGCCGATCTACTGCTGTTCGGTGCCGTCATCGCCGCCGCGATCGGCTATGCGGAGGGCGGCCTGCTCGCCCGTGAACTCGGCTCCTGGCAGACCGTGTCCTGGGCGCTGATCGTCGCCGCTCCGCTGATGGCGGCGCTGACGGTGGTGTCGGCCGTTCAGCAGCCGCCGGCCGCGACGCCCGTGCAGTGGCTCGCCTTCGCCTACCTCGCCGCGGTGAGCATGTTCCTCGGCTTCTTCGCCTGGTACCGCGGTCTCGCGATCGGTCCGATGGCACAGGTGAGCCAGATCCAGCTCGTCCAACCCGTGATGGGCATCGCCTGGGCCGCGTTGCTGCTGCACGAGCAGATCGGCTGGGCCACCGCAGTCGGCGGGCTCGCGGTGATCGCCTGCGCCGCCCTCGCCGTACGCACCCGACTGATCGCCCACCGACCGACCATGCCCCGAAGAGAGGACTCCTGATGCGCCACACACCCCGGTACCTGATGACCGATCCCGAAGAGGTCAAGCGACTGATCCGCGGCAACCCGTGGGCGACGTTCGTCTCCCCTGCCGGTGGCAGCCTCGTAGCCTCGCACTACCCCGTGCTGCTGATCGAGGACGAAGACGACATCGTGATCGCCAGCCACTTCGGACGGCCGGACGAGCGACTCCACGAACTCGGCCGACACGAGGTGCTCCTGATCATCCAGGGTCCGCACGACTACGTGTCGCCGAGCCTGTACGCACCGGGCGACCTCGTGCCTACCTGGAACCACGTCACGGCGCACCTCTACGGCGTCCCCGAGATCCTCGACGAGGAGGAGAACTACGCCATGCTCAGCCGCCTGACCGACCACTTCGAGGACCACCAACAGCACGGCCGGCACCTGTCGGAGGACGAGGAAGGCACCCGCCGCGCCGCCAAGGGCACCGTCGGCCTTCGCATGCGGGTCACCCGCTTCGATGCCCGCGCCAAACTCAGCCAGAACAAGTCGCCCGAGGTGCGCGAGAACATCACCGCGCGGTTCGCCGAGACCAACGGCGCACTTGCGGCTGAGATGCGCCGGGCCCTCGGGGAGGCGTCCTGAGCGGTGTCGTCGGTCGAGCCTAGGGTGGAGCGATGACCGAGACGCGAACGCCCGAGCCGTGGCCGGCGCGGACACCCCGACTGCAGGTGCGCCCCTGCACGCCCGCCGACGTCGATGTGATGTGGGAGTGGCGTCGACTCCCCGAGGTGAACCGGTGGCTCGGGGCCGCGCCCGACACGCGGGATGCGTTCCGTGAACGGTATCTCGCTCCGGAGCGCCTGGCGTCGCTGTACCTCGTGGAGCTGCTGCCCGCGCACGAAGGCGCCGCCCCGACGCCGATCGGCGACATCATGGTGCAACTCGGCGATGGGTGGGCCCAGGCCGAAGTCGAGGCCGAGGCGAAGGGCGTCGAGGCTGAGCTCGGCTGGGTGCTCGACCCCGCGTACACCGGCCACGGTTACGCGACCGAGGCGATCCGCGCGGTGATCGACGTGTGCTTCGGCGCACTGGGGCTGCGCCGCGTGCACGCCGGGTGCTTCGCCGACAACGAGCCGTCCTGGCGCGTCATGGAACGGCTCGGAATGCGCCGCGAGGAGTTCAGCCGCAAGACGGCTCTGCACCGCTCGGGCGAATGGCTCGACGGAATGAACTACGGACTGCTCGCCGAGGAGTGGCCGCCGGAGCGGGGCGTCTAGCCCGAGACGAGGATCAGCGCGAGAACGGCCACCAGCACGGTCGGCACCGCGGCCACCACACCCCACAGCATGTAGCTGCGCCAACGGATCGTGACTCCGAGCGCCGTGATGCGGTGGTGCCACAACAGCGTCGCGAGAGAGGCCCACGGCGTGATCAACGGGCCGAGGTTGACGCCGATCAGGAGGGCCATCAGTGCGACCGGATCCGCAGCGACGGGCTCGAGCACGAGGTACGCGGGGAGGTTGTTGATCGCGTTGGCACTCACGGCGCCGAGCGCGGCCAGCCGGAACAGGTCGCCGGGGGAGTCGCCGTTCGCGGTCTGCGCCGTGAGGAAGTCGAGGAGGCCCTGCGCGTGCGCGGCCTCGACCAGCACGAAGAGCGATGCGGCAAGCGCGATCGCCTGCCACGGCACGAGCGCCAGTCGCAGCGCCCGGCGGCGCCGCACCGCGAACACCACGATGAGCGCGAGAGCCGCCGCCGTGGCAGGGATCCACACGTCGTGCGTGACGGCGAGCAGTGGCATCAGCACGACGAGGATCCCCGCAGCGCTCCAGAACAGCGTCGGGTCGGCGGCGCGGCGGGGCGGCGGTGTCTCGTAGGCCGCGAACACGGGGCGCCGATGCACCACGGTCAGGATCACGACGGGCACCAGGATGCCGACCAGAGTCGGTGCCCAGCTCAGAGCGATGAACCCCGCGGGACCGTCACCGATCGCTGGCGCGGCGAGCAGGTTGGTGAGGTTCGACACCGGCAGGGCGAGGGAAGCCGTGTTCGCCAGCCACACGGTGGCCAGGGCGAACGGGAGCGGGGAGACGCCGACACTCTGCGCGAGCACGATGACGACCGGCGTGACGATCACGGCGGTCGTGTCGAGGGACAGGAACACCGTGCTCACCACCGCGAGCACCACGACGAGCGCCCAGAGGATGAGCACACGTCCGCGCCCCCAGCGGGCGAGCCGTTGCGAGACGACATCGAAGACCGCCGCGTCGCGGGCGAGCTCGGCGACGACGGTGATCGCGACGACGAACCCCAGCACCGGTGCGATCCGCTGCCCGAGAGCGTCGGCGTCCGACTGCGGGAGGTATTCGGTCAGCACGAGGACGAGGGCGAGGACGACGAGCCCGCCGACGACCCATGTCCCTGCGCCGATCCGCCACTCTCTGGTGCCCACCTCGTGAGCATAGGCCCGCACGCCCCGTTCGAATCGCGCATCCGGCTCTCTGCGGGTCGGTTATGCCGCTCTTTGCGCGATTCGAAAGCGGGTCTCCGTCAGCGCGCATCCCGTTTGGCTTGACGACGCGCACCCTGCGCTCGACTTGATGCGTCTCGTTTCACGCCGCCGCTCGTTTGCTGATGTTCTCGCATTCGGCCGGACATCCCTCCGTCATCGCTCGGCGCTTCCGTCCCGGGCCCGCTCCACTTCCCCGCCTTCGCGCGTGCAAGCCGCTCGTCTTTGAGCGCCTCGGCTTCCTCGTGCGCTACCCGAGCGAGTTCCCCGCTGATGATCGATAGAGCTTCTTCGAACACGTATGCACGGCCGCGCGCCTTGTCGGAGCCCGCGGCCGCAGCACCTCTTCCGCCTGCCTGCTCGACACGTTCAGCGGCGCCGCGACGGTAGTTCGTCGTGTGCTTGTTCCGCGCCCGCCGGACCCGCTTGTGGAGAGCGAGAAGGCCGTCCTCGTCAAGTTCGGCGAGCCGTTGCGGCTCCAGTTCACGGATGAGGTCGCGTTCCTTGTCCTTCAGAACCCAGAGATACTGATCCATTTCCCTCGTGCTCCTTTGACTGGCTGTTCTGCCTTCGAGTGGTGCAAGTGAGTATCCACCGTTCGAGTCTGTGCCGCCAGTGGGGGGGACATCGAGTGCCCCACGGCTCGTGCTCGACATCATCGACATCGCGCTGACTCTCGCGCTGTTCGCCCTCGTGTCCCTGGTCGCCAAGGCGGAGGCGGCGTCGAGCGGCAGCAGCCTCGGCCCTGAGAACCCCGGTCCGGTGGCCGCCGTCGCCGAGCAGCAGGTGCGAGACCTCGTGGAGTCTAGGATTCAAGGGCGGGATCTGGGATTCCTCGGCGAGGAGCGCATCAACGTCGCCGAACTGAATCTCGCGTTGGACGACCAGGAGGGCGAGTGAGCGCAGAGCGGATGCAGCGTCAGGCTCCGGAGCAGTCGCGACGCGGCCGCCTCCGCGTGCTCCTGGGCGCTGCCCCCGGCGTCGGCAAGACATTCGAGATGCTCGCCGAAGGCCGCCGTCTGCGCGAGGAGGGTCATGACGTCGTCATCGCGATCGTCGAGACCCACGATCGCGCCGCCACCCAGGCGCAGACCGTCGGACTGCCGGAAGTACCGCGCCGGGTCGATGAGCACCGAGGCGTCGCCCTGACCGAACTCGACCTCGAGGCCGTGCTCGCGCGCGCCCCGGAGATCGCCCTGGTCGATGAACTCGCCCACACGAACATCCCGGGCTCGCGGCACCCGAAGCGCTGGCAGGACGTCGACGACCTGCTGGATGCCGGCATCGACGTCGTCACCACCGTCAATGTGCAGCACATCGAGTCGCTGAACGCCGTGGTCGAGAAAATCACCGGCATCACGCAGCAGGAGACCATCCCGGATGCCGTCGTCCGCGCCGCAGACGAGATCGAGGTCGTCGACCTCGCACCGCAATCCCTGCGCGATCGACTCTCGGCCGGGCTGGTCTATCCGGCCGAGCGGATCGACGCCGCCCTGTCGAACTACTTCCGGTTGGGCAACCTGACCGCGCTGCGCGAGCTGGCCCTGCTCTGGCTCGCCGACGAGGTCGACAGCGCACTGCGCACCTATCGCGCCGAGCAGGGGATCGAGGGCAACTGGCAGGCCAGGGAGCGTGTCGTGGTCGCCCTCACCGGCGGGCCGGAGGGCGAGACCCTGCTCCGGCGCGGGGCACGGATCGCGGCACGCTCGGCCGGCGGCGAGCTGCTCGCCGTGCATGTCTCGGCACAGGACGGTCTGCGCAACGAGACGCCGGGAGCGCTCGCCGCCCAGCGCCTTCTCGTGGAGTCGCTCGGCGGCAGCTACCACCAGGTCGTCGGCGACGACATCCCTTCCACACTGGTCGAGTTCGCGCAGGGAGCCGACGCCACGCAGCTGGTGATCGGTGTCAGTCGACGCGGCCGACTCACCGCCGCGCTCACCGGCCCCGGAATCGGATCGGAGGTCATCCGCCGATCCGGCGACATCGACGTGCACATCGTGACGCACGCGGCTGCCGGTGGTCGCCAGGCTCTGCCGCGTATCACCGGCGGGGCGCTCGGCTGGCGCCGACAGCTCCTGGGCTTCGCGATCGCGCTCGTCTTCGGACCGATCCTGTCGTGGATCATGTTCACGGTCCGCAGCCCCGAATCCATCACCGCCGAAGTGCTCGCCTATCAGCTGCTCGTCGTCGTGGTCGCCCTGATCGGCGGCATCCGTCCCGCCGTGTTCGCCGCGGTGCTCTCCGGGATCACGCTCGACTTCCTCTTCGTCGCCCCGCTCTTCACCATCACGATCGCGCACCCGCTGCACGCGCTCGCCCTGTCCCTCTACGTCCTCATCGCGATCCTGGTCAGCATCATCGTCGACCAGGCCGCACGACGGGCCCGCACCGCTCAGCGCGCCGCCGCCGAGGCCGAGCTGCTCGCGGCGGTCGCCGGCAATGTGCTCCGCGGCGACAACGCGGTGCTGGCGCTGGCCAGTCGCACCCGAGAGGCGTTCGGACTCAGCGGGGTGCGGGTGCTCGCTCCCGACGGCGAGGTGCTGGCGAGCGATGGGGAACCAGTGGCCGACGGCCGTGCCACGACCCTGCCGATCGGCGTCGGACCAGGCGGTGGCCCCCGGGCGCTGCTGGAGTTGAACGGCGAACCTCTGGCCGGACCGGAACGACGCCTGCTCGATGCGATCATCGCGCAACTCTCCGCCGCGATCGAGCACACCGATCTGCGCGCCACCGCCAGCGAAGCCGAAGCCCTGGCCGAGACTGACCAGGTGCGCAGCGCTCTGCTGTCGGCCGTGAGCCACGACCTCCGGCGACCGCTGGCCTCGGCGGTCGCGGCGATCGGCGGTCTGCGCGGTGCACACGGGCTGTCGGCGACCGATCGCGAAGAACTGCTCGCCACCGCCGACGAGAGCCTCGCCACACTGTCGACGCTGGTCACCGACCTGCTCGATGTGAGTCGCGTGCAGGCCGGCGTGCTCGCGGTCTCCTCCTCCCGGATGGATGCAGCCGGCACCGTGCTCGCGGCCGTCGACGAGCTCGGGTTGGGGCCGGCAGACGTCGAGCTCTCCCTCGACCCGGACCTGCCGCCGGTGTTCGCCGATCCCGTGCTGCTGCAGCGCGTACTGGTGAACGTGCTCGCGAACGCGCACCGTCACTCCCCGGACGGCAGCCGCGTGATCATCTCCACCAGCACGATCGGCGACCGCGCCGAGATCCGCGTGATCGACCGCGGGGCGGGCATCGCTCCCGAGCGGCGCGACCGCATCTTCCAGCCGTTCCAGCGATTCGGTGACACCGACAACACGACGGGACTCGGACTCGGACTCGCCCTGTCCCGCGGGTTCACCGAGGGCATGGGCGGTACCCTGACACCGGAGGACACCCCTGGTGGAGGCCTCACCATGGTCATCTCCCTGCCGCTCGGCGCAGGGCTTCCCGACACGGAGGGGACGGAGTGAAGCTCCTCATCGCCGACGACGACCCGCAGATGGTGCGGGCGCTGCGGATCACACTGGCCGCCCACGGATACGAAGTCGTCGTGGCCGCCGACGGTGCCGCTGCGATCGCCGCCGCCGCGCAGTCGCACCCCGACCTGATCATGCTCGACCTCGGCATGCCCCGCCTCGACGGCATCGAGGTGATCCAGGCGCTGCGCGGGTGGACGAACGTGCCGATCATCGTGGTGTCCGGACGCACCGGCTCGGCCGACAAGGTCGAGGCGCTGGACGCCGGCGCCGACGACTTCGTCACGAAGCCGTTCCAGGTCGATGAGCTTCTCGCGCGGTTGCGCGCACTGTCCCGTCGATCGACTTCCGCGAACGGTGAGTCCGTCGTGGCCTTCGGTGAGGTCGTGGTCGACCTGGCCACGAAGACCGTCACCCGTGCCGGGACGCGCGTGCACCTGACCCCGACCGAGTGGCGGATGCTGGAGCACCTGTCGCGACATCCGGGAGCCCTCGTCACCCGGCAGGACCTGTTGAAGGAGATCTGGGGCAGCGAGCAGGTCTCCGACTCCGGCTATCTGCGGCTGTACATGTCGCAGCTGCGCAAGAAGCTCGAACGGGAGCCGGGTGCCCCGGTGCACCTGCTCACCGAGGCGGGGATGGGCTACCGACTCGTGCTCTGAGCCGTCGCCTGCGCCGAGGCACGATGATTCGGCGTGCGCAACTCAGGAAGAACATGCAGCCGGAGCACTGGGCCGGCGTTTTCGGGGCGATACGGCCTGGCTTTCCTGAGTTGTGTGCGCTGTGCACGACTCATCAAGAATTGCCGGAACCGACCCGGAATCGGCCAACGCGGTGCTCAGCGAGCTGTTTGTGCGGAGTCGTGCGCGGCGCGTGTCCGGCGCAGCACCGAGACGACCCCGGTGACGACCAGCAGCACGGCCACGATGATCGCGGCGATCGCCGTGGGCGTGCTCTCGGGCTCCCCGGTCAGGCGTCCGACCGCGAGCCAGGCCAGTCCCCACGCCGTGGCGAAGGCGGGAGCGATCCGGCCGGTCGCCCACGCGGCAGCGGAACCGATCACCAGCACGACGGCGAGAACGGCGATCGCCCAGGTATCTGCGGCGTCGGCCCAGCTCTCCGGAGCGAGTTGCGTGAGCCAGGCGGCCGTGTTCGCGACGGTGGCGATCGTGACCCATCCGAAGTGCAGGCCGTTCGCCCCGTCGGTGAGGATGCGGTCGGCGAGGTTGCGCGCCGGGAAGCGCCCCAGTACGACGATCACCCGCGCGAGCACCGCCAGCAGCAGGGCGATCACGACGACCGTGAGCCACAGCGTCAGATACCGTGCGGTCACGAGCCAGAGCCCGTTCAGCACCATCGAGGCGGCGATCCATCCGCCGACTGCCTGCTGACGGGGATCCTGCCGCTGCGCCGGGAGCGCCTGCCACGCCGTGTAGACGATGAGTCCGAGGTAGATCAGCGACCAGATCGAGAACGCCGGTCCTGCCGGAGCGAGGTAGGAACCCTGCGCGGAGAGGGCTCCGTCCTGCAGGTCGTCGACGGATGCACCGCCGAACGCCCCCGCTCCGATGGTGGCGGCGATCAGCATGAACGTCGCCGACGCGATGACCAGGGTCTGCCGGCCGATGCCCTTCGTACGTGAGTCCATGGTCACGACGCTACGGCGCGGTGAGCCGACACGCATCGGGGTTGACACCGAGGCGGTGTTTCGCTAACCAGGTTAGGGAAACACTCACTCAGGCCCGGGCGAAGGCCGCATCGATCAGGACCTCCGCGGCGCCGCGCGCCTGCACCGCCACCGACGGATCCTTCGAGATCGCCGCCGTGCTCTGCGCCCCCTCGGCGAGGATCGACAGCTGTGCAGCGAGCGCCGCAGGCGCCCCCGTGCCGGCGACCAGGCCCGCCATGTACTCCTGGAACGATGCCTTGTGCGTGCGCACGATCTCCGCAACCTCGGGGTTCGTGCCCCCGAGCTCGCCGAACGCGTTGATGAACGCGCAGCCGCGGAAGTCGTCGGCGCAGAACCAGTTCTCGAGGTATTCGTAGACCGCGAGGAGACGCGCGCGCGGGTCGTCGCCGGCATCCGTCACGGCTCCCGAGAGCCCGGACTCCCACTGGGCGTGCTTGCGGGCGAGGACAGCGGCGACGATGTCGGTCTTCGCGGGGAAGAGCGCATAGAGGCGGCGCAGCGACACTCCGGCCGCGGCACGCAGTTCATCCATGCCCACCGCCGCGTATCCCTTGCGGTAGTAGAGCTCCTCCGCGGCGGTGAGGATGCGTTCACGGGCCTCGTCTTCGGTCATGTCCAGAAGTCTACTTGACACGAGAACGAACGTTCTCTAAATTGAACACATCGAGCGAGAACGACCGTTCTCCTCTCAATCGAAAGGACCCGGATCATGGGCTACATCACCGTCGGAAACGAGAACAGCACCCCGATCGAGCTCTACTACGAAGACCAGGGATCGGGTCAGCCGGTCGTCCTGATCCACGGATATCCGCTCGACGGACACAGCTGGGAGCGTCAGACCCGCGAGCTGCTCGCCCAGGGCTACCGGGTCATCACCTACGACCGGCGCGGCTTCGGCGGATCCTCCAAGGTCAACGTCGGCTACGACTACGACACGTTCGCCGCCGACCTCAACACCGTGCTCGAAACCCTCGATCTGCGTGACGTCGTGCTCGTCGGCTTCTCGATGGGCACCGGAGAGCTCGCCCGCTACGTCGCCACGTACGGCCACGACCGCGTCGCGAAGCTCGCCTTCCTCGCCTCGCTCGAGCCCTTCCTCGTGCAGCGCGACGACAACCCCGAGGGCGTGCCGCAGGAGGTCTTCGACGGCATCGAGGCTGCCGCCAAGGGCGACCGCTTCGCGTGGTTCACCGACTTCTACAAGAACTTCTACAACCTCGACGAGAACCTCGGCTCGCGCATCAGCGAGCAGGCCGTCACCGGCAGCTGGAACGTCGCGATCGGCAGCGCCCCCGTCGCCGCCTACGCGGTCGTCTCGTCCTGGATCGAGGACTTCCGTGGGGACGTCGAGGCCGTGCGCGCCGCCGCCAAGCCCACACTGATCCTGCACGGCACGAAGGACAACATCCTCCCGATCGACGCGACCGCGCGCCGTTTCCACCAGGCGGTGCCGGATGCCGACTACGTCGAGGTCGAGGGCGCCCCGCACGGCCTGCTCTGGACCCACGCCGACGAGGTCAACGCCGCTCTGAAGGACTTCCTCGCGAAGTAACCCCTCCCCGCGGCGTCCCCTCCCGGCCGTTCCGGTCGCGATATGCCACCCGTCCACCCGCTCCGGTCCATCTGTTCCGGTCGCGATATGTCACCCTAATCCGCAGTTTTGGGTGACATATCGCGACCGGAACGCCCTGTGGACCGAGCTGTGGACCGAGGGGCGGGAGCGGCCGGGGGGGG
>NZ_JRKC01000048.1:0-49380 GCF_000800925.1 Microbacterium sp. ZOR0019
CCTCGCGGCCGGCGACAAGATCGTCGTGAAGGGCTCGGGCTACGACCCGGCGGCCAACGTCGGCGGCCGTGGGGTGCCGATCCCGAAGGATCTTCCGCAGGGCACCTACGTGGTCTTCGGCAACTTCGCCGTGGACTGGAAGCCGTCGGAGGGCGCTTCCTCCGCGAACCGCGCGGTCGCGGCGCAGGTGTGGGCGCTCGCCGAGGGCGTACTGAACCAGGTCCCGTCGCAGTACCAGGGTGCGATCCGTGCGCAGTGGGTCGACATCGCCGACGACGGCACTTTCGAGGCGACGCTGACGCTGAAGGATGCCGCCGCCACCCCCGGCTCCTACGGCGTCTTCACCTACGGCGCGGGTGGGGTCGCCAATGCCGCGCAGGAACGCAGCGTGGCAGTGAACTACGGCGACGCGGCGACTCTCGAGACCTCGGTCACCTCGGCGACCGCGAAGGACGGGCTGACCGTCAGGGCCGCGGCCACGAACCTCGGCGACATCCCCGGCGCATACGCCGCTCTGATCGAGACCGGCACGGAGGCGGATGTCACTGCCTCCGGAGGATTCCTCGCGATGACGTACGTGAGGGAGATCACGTACGGGGCGTTCGCGGTCGACCTCACGACGGCAGCGAAGAACCTCGATCGCACGAAGTCGTACGAGGTGATCGTGTGGAAGCAGCACTCCATGCCCACGGCCGACACGATCTACGCGCGTTCGACGGTGGAGATCACCCCCGCGCAGTGGGATGCCCTGTTCGCGACGGTCGTCCCCCCGAAGCCCACGAAGCCCACGAAGCCGACGAGCCCGCCGGCGAGCGTCCCCGGTGGGTCGCTCCGCTGGGCCATCTCGTCGTCGTTCGTGAACTACGTCACGGGTGACATCGCGCAGGGATCGATCACGGTCTCCGACGGGGCGACCCGATCGGGTGGTCAGTTCCAGTTCGGACAGTCGGTCGGCGGCGACTACGACCGTGCGACCGGTCTGGGGGGCGTCGTCTATCGCGGATCGGTGCGGTTCACCGGTCACCACGGTGTGCTCGACGTCACGGTCTCGAACCCGCAGATCCGCATCACTTCGGCGGGGGCGGCGACTCTCTCCGTGACGAGCGGCGGTGCGCAGGTGCCGTTCGCGACCCTCGACCTCTCCCGTGCCGCACGCACCACGGTCGATGGCGCCGTGACGTACACCGCGGCCCCCGCCGCACTGACGGCCGCCGGACGGGACAGGGTCCTGGCGGGGTACTCGACCACGCTCAACCCGGTCACGTTCACGATCGGCTCGGTGGCCGCTGCTCCGTCCGGGACGACGGGCACCGTGGCTGCGGCTGCTGTGAAGGCCAAGACGACCCTGCCCGCTGCCCCACCGGCATCGGACGGCATCGACGTCGACGCGGAGAACCTCGCTGCCCTCGAATCCGGGCAGCCGGCGACCATCTCGGCCTCCGGCTTCCAGCCGAACGAAGAGGGCATCAAGGTCGTCGTCTACTCGAGCCCCGTGCTGCTCGACACCGTGACCGCCGACTCCGCGGGTGTCGCGACCTGGTCGGGGTCGGTGCCCGCGGGCCTGGAGGACGGTGCGCACACCCTGACCCTCCAGGGATCGGTCGACCGCGGTCTGACGTTCACGCTGACCCGCGCCACGACCGTGCTCGGATCCTGCACGGTGGAGGGCGCCACGCTCAAGTGGGGCTACAAGGAATCGTTCCGCACGTACATCGAGGGCATCGCGAAGGGTGGCTGGACGCTGACCGACGTGGCGTACCAGTACCCGGACTTCGTGTGGCAGAACGGCACCGGATCGTTCGACGACGAGGCCCTGACCGGTCTCATCTCCTTCGGGGGGAGCATCACGTTCACGGGACACGACGGCGCACTGAACACGACCCTCGCGAATGCCGGCATCGAGCTCGCCGGGGACAAGGGTTACCTCGTCTTCGACGTGACCGGCACCACGCAGGGCGGCCAGAGCATCGACCAGCAGGGCGTCCGCCTCGCGGAGTTCGCCCGCGGTGACGCGACGATCGTCGACGGTGTGCTGACCCTCGATGCGATCCCGACGACGCTCACCGAGGCGGGGGCTGCCGCGTTCGGCACCTACGCCGCGGGCGAGGCGCTGGATCCGGTGACCGCGGTCATCCCGGTGAACGCCGACTGCGGTGTCACGCCGGAGGAGGAAGTCGACTCCGAGGCCGCGGCGTCCGTCACGACGGTGACCGAGCCCGCGACCTCCGAAGGCGCACCCGTGTGGCCGTGGATCGTCGGCGGCTTGGTGGTCGTGGCGCTCGCCGCAGGAGGTGGCGTGCTGATCGCCCGCCGCAACCGTAAGGGTGAGACCTCCGAGACGACGACCGAGGTCTGATCCCCTCCCGAGGACAGCACGGCCCTCCCCGCGGCGCACGCGGGGAGGGCCGCCCTCCGTTTCGTGTCGCCTACGGATGTCGGAGGATCGCACGGATGCAGGAGGAAATCGGTGGGCCGGCTCCTGCATCCGTGCAATCGTCCGACCGATGCGCACCCGAGACCGATGGCCGGAAACCCCGGTTCCCGGCATCCGTAGACGGTGGGACAATGGAGTCATGGCCCCCACCGATTCCCACCAGACCGTCGAAGCGACCGTGCGCCGCGTGCCGCGGTACGGCGTGTTCATGGGCATCGGCGTCGTGGTCGGCATCATCGCCGCCGGCATCCTCACCTGGGCGGGCAGCTTCGAGCCTTCGCAGGCACTCGACGTCGTCTATCCCCCCGGACAGGTCTTCGGCTTCCTCCTGCTGTGGACGGTGCCGATCGGCATCGCGCTGGGCGGAGTCGTCGCCCTCATCCTGGAGCGGGTGGCCCGCCGACACGACCGCGTCGTGCGGGTCGACCACGAGACCGTCGTCGACGACTGAGGCTACGCCAGCTCGGCGATCACCGGACGGATGGCGGCGTCGAACGCCACGACGTCGCGCCGCAGGCCGTCGGTCACCGCGACGGTGAGCGCTCCGATCCACCAGATGCCGCGCTGCGAGAACGGCAGCACCTGCACATTGAGCTCGAACGAGTGCGCCCGACGCCCGACCTCCCGCTCGAACTCCGCGATCGCGCTCGCATAGGCGCGGTAGGCATCGCCGCCGGTGTGGCTCTTCATCGAGCTCACATATCGGTCGTGCGCGGCGCGCGCGTAGCGGAGTGCGGACTCCGCCCGCGGAGCGATCGCGGCGGTCAGCTCTTCGGCGCCCGAGGCCGGCAGCGCGACCAGGGTGTCGAACCCGTCGATGAGCTCGAGCGGCACCTCGGAGGGGTGCGCGCGCGGCTCGACCGTCATGTCCCAGTACTCGCGCCATTGCGCCTCGACCGCGGGGGAGGCGTCGACCGCATCCGGCGCGCGGACGGCGAGCTCGCGGAGCGTCGGGAGGCCCTCCGGCTCGCGGATCCCGAGGCTCTGCCGCAGTGCGAGCGCGACGAGCACCGGAACGCTCGCGTCTTCGCGGATGAGCCACTGCGGCTTGTCGGCCATGGCCCCATCGTAGGCGGGTCGAGGGCCCGGATCCGAGAGTGATCCTGGCGGAGAGTCGAACCCCTCACGGGCGGTAGGCTGGAACCGTGGCTGCCTCCCCCACCAATCCCTATTCCGAAGCCGGCGTCGACACCGCTGCAGGTGATCTCGCCGTCGAGCTGATGAAGTCGTCCGTGCGCGCGACGCACGGCCCCGAAGTTCTCGGCGGTGTCGGCGGATTCGCCGGACTGTTCGATGCCAGCGCGCTGCGCGATTTCCGTCGCCCCCTGCTCGCGACCAGTACCGACGGCGTCGGCACGAAGGTCGCGATCGCGCAGGCGATCGACAAGCACGACACGATCGGCCAGGACCTGGTCGGGATGGTCGTCGATGACATCGTCGTGGTGGGCGCGAAGCCGCTCTTCATGACCGACTACATCGCGTGCGGCAAGGTCGTCCCGGAGCGCATCGCCGACATCGTCCGGGGCATCGCCGAGGCGTGCTCGGCCACCGGCACGGCACTCGTCGGCGGCGAGACCGCGGAGCACCCCGGGCTTCTCGGGCCCCGGGACTACGACGTGGCGGGTGCGGCGACCGGTGTGGTCGAGGCCGATGCGATCCTCGGGGCCGAGCTCGTGCAGGACGGCGATGCGGTGATCGCGGTCGCCTCCAGCGGACTGCACTCCAACGGCTACTCCCTCGTGCGCCACATCGTGACCCGCGCGGGGATCGGGTACGGGGACAACGCCGCCGACTTCGGCACCACTTGGGGCGAGGCGCTCCTCGAGCCGACCCGCCTCTACACGCTTCCCCTTCTGCGTCTGATCGAGCAGCTGGGCGGCGGAGTCCACTCTCTCAGCCACGTCACGGGCGGCGGCATCGCGGCGAACCTCGCCCGTGTGCTCCCGCAGGGCAGCTGGGTGGAGGTCGACCGCAGCAGCTGGTCGCCGAGCCCCGTCTTCCGCGTGCTCAGTGACATCGCCGGCTCCACGCTGGAGTCGGCAGAGGGAACCTGGAACCTCGGCATCGGCTTCCTCGCCGTGGTCGCCGCGGAGAAGAAGGATGCCGCGATCGCGGCGCTGAACGCCGAGGGCATGCCCTCCTGGCAGGTCGGGGCCGTGGGCTTCGGGCCGCGTCCGGCCGGCGAATTCGAACAGGGCGCCAAGGGCGTCGACGGTGGAGCGGTGCGCCTGGTCGGCGCCTACGCGGACGGAGCGAAGTAAGAGCCCATGTGCGGCATCGTCGGAATGGTGGGCTCTGCCCCGGTCAATCAGGACATCTACGACGCACTCCTGCTGCTGCAGCACCGCGGCCAGGATGCGACGGGCATCGCCACCGCCGAGGCGAACGGCGTGATGCACAACGCCAAGGCGCAGGGCATGGTCCGTGAGGCGTTCCGCACCCGCGACATGCGCGCGCTGCTCGGCAACGTGGGCCTCGGCCACGTGCGCTACGCGACCAAGGGCACGGCTTCGAACGAAGAGGAGATGCAGCCGTTCTACGTGAACGCGCCGTACGGCATCATCCTCATCCACAACGGCAATCTCACCAACACCCGCGAGCTCACGGCCGACATGGCCAAGCG
This sequence comes from Microbacterium sp. ZOR0019, assembly GCF_000800925.1. Lineage (NCBI taxonomy): Bacteria > Bacillati > Actinomycetota > Actinomycetes > Micrococcales > Microbacteriaceae > Microbacterium > Microbacterium sp. ZOR0019. The sequence goes on from NZ_JRKC01000048.1 coordinate 5,058, forward strand.
CGACCGCCGTCACCTGAACTCGTCCAGCGACACCGAGCTGCTGCTCAACGTGCTCGCCGGCGAACTGCAGAACACGACCTCGGCCGTCGACCTCGACCCCGAGCGCGTCTTCGAGGCCGTCGCCCGCACGCACGAGCGGATCGAGGGCGCGTACGCCGTGATCGCCGTGATCGCCGGCTACGGTCTGCTCGCCTTCCGCGACCCGTTCGGCATCCGTCCGCTGATCCTCGGTCGTCGCCCCTCGACGGTCCCCGGCGCCGAGGGCAAGGATGAGTGGGTCGTCGCGAGCGAGTCGCTCGTGCTCGAGAACGGCGACTACGACGTCGTCCGTGAGGTCGAGCCCGGTGAGGCGGTCTTCATCACCAATGACGGGGAGCTGTTCTCGAAGCAGTGCGCCCCGGCCGCGACGCTCGCGCCGTGCGCCTTCGAGTACGTCTACCTCGCGCGCCCCGACTCGGTCATGAACGGCATCTCGGTGTACGAGTCGCGTCTGCGCATGGGCGACCGTCTGGCCGACACCATCGCCAAGCATGTGCCGATGGACAAGATCGACGTCGTCATGCCGATCCCCGACTCCTCTCGTCCCGCCGCCATGGAGGTCGCCCGCAAGCTCGGCATCGAGTACCGCGAGGGCTTCTACAAGAACCGCTACGTCGGCCGGACCTTCATCATGCCCGGGCAGGCGGTGCGCAAGAAGAGCGTGCGTCAGAAGCTCAACGCCATGTCCACCGAGTTCCAGGGCAAGAACGTGCTGCTGATCGACGACTCGATCGTGCGCGGGACCACGTCCAAGGAGATCATCCAGATGGCGCGGGATGCCGGTGCCGCTTCGGTCACCTTCGCCTCCGCGGCGCCTCCCGTGCGGCACCCGCACGTGTACGGCATCAACATGCCCTCACGCCACGAGCTCATCGCCCACGGGCGGACGATCCCCGAGATCGCCGAGGAACTCGGTTGCGATCACCTCGTGTACCAGGAGGTCGACGACCTCAAGGCGGCGATCATCGAAGGGTCGGCCCTCACGGATCTCGACCTGAGCTGCTTCGACGGCCGGTACGTGACCGGCACGGTCTCCGACGAATACCTGGCCTGGGTGGAGGGGTCGCAGACCTCATGACGATGCCGGGCGCTCGACCGCTGTGGCAGGGTCGGGCTCTCGCACTCGTGGGGATCGTCCTGGTGGCGTTCTCGCTGCGCTCGGCGGTCGCCTCCCTGTCTCCGGTGATCGACCATGTCGCCGAGGACTTTCCCGTCTCGCCGGTGATCATCGGGCTGATCGGTGCCGCCCCTCCGGTCTGCTTCGCCATCTTCGGGCTGCTCACGCCTTTGTTCGAGCGGCGCTTCGGCCTGGAGCGGATGGCGGTCGCCGCGATCACTCTGATGGCTCTGGGGCTGCTGCTGCGCGGTCTCGCCATCGACTCCACCACCTTGCTCGCGGCGACCGCGGTCGTGTTCGCGGGGGTCGGTTCGGGCAACGTGCTGCTTCCCCCGCTGGTGAAGAAGTACTTCCCCGACCGCCTCGGGATCATGATGACGATCTACTCGACCACGATGGCGGTGTCGACCTTCCTGCCGCCGCTCGTCGCGGTTCCGGTCGCCGATTCGCTCGGGTGGCGGGTGTCGCTCGGCATGTGGGGCATCGTCGCCGGAATCGCGCTGGTGCCCTGGGTCGCGCTGCTGCTGGGGAATCGGGCTCGCGCGGACGAGCCGATGAAGACGGAGCTCCTCGTCCCCGATCCCACCGACGGCGTCAACGACGTGCAGGATGCGGTGGCCGTCGCGACCGGTCCGATCTCGACCACTCCGGCGAACCGTAGGCACTTCGCCCGCCTGTGGCGACTGCCGCTCGCCTGGGCACTCGCGCTCGTGTTCGGGGCGTCCTCCACCATGGCGTACGTCTCGTTCGCGTGGATGCCGACCATGCTCGTCGACATCGGCGGGGTCAGCCCGGCGACGGCGGGCTTCCTGTTGTCGCTGTTCGCGCTGATCGGTCTGCCCTGTTCACTGCTGGTGCCGATCCTGGTCGTCCGGTTCCAGGCGACACGTCCCCTCTTCTTCGTGGCCGTCGCCGGAGGCCTGGTCGGGCTCGCCGGCCTCCTGCTCGTCCCGACCGTGGCCCTGCCGCTGTGGGTGAGCATCTTCGGTCTCACGGCCATCATGTTCCCGCTGAGCCTGGTCCTGCTCAGCATCCGTGCCCGTACGCCGGAGAGCGCCGTCGCGTTGAGCGGGTTCGTGCAGAGCATCGGCTACGCGATCGCCGCGGTGTTCCCGCTGCTGATCGGGTTGCTCCACGAGACGACCGAGGGCTGGCAGATCCCGCTCCTCGTCATCGCGGGTGTGCTCGTCGTCGTGATCCCCGCGGGCGTCGTCGCAGGGCGTCGCCGCACTGTCGAGGACGAGTGGGAGCGCCGGCACGGTCGCTGGTGAGCGTGCGGAGCCGGCTGCGGCGCGGAGGTGCGGTGGCTGCGGTGGTGGCTGGCACACGTTTCGAAGGAGATCTCACGAAACGAAGGAGGCTTTACTCAGTGCGCTCCTTCTTTCCGTGAGATCTCCTTCAGGTTGTGCGGCCCTGGAACGCGCGCCTAGCTCGCCTAGCGCCTAGCGCCTAGTGCGCCTAGCGCGCCGAGCGGGGCGGGGCCGTCGACGAGCGCACGATGAGCTGCGGCTCGGTGGAGGGCATCTCGCCGACCGCCTCATGTCCCTCGATCTGTGCGATGACCCGGAGAGCGGCCGCACGGCCCATCGCCTCGAAGGGCTGGCGGACGGTCGTGAGCGCGGGGGAGGCGTACGCGGCGAGAGCGATGTCGTCCACGCTGACCACCGAGACGTCCTCCGGCACACTGCGACCGGCCTCGTGCAGGGCACGGATCAGACCGAACGCCATCTCGTCACTGCTGACGAAGACGGCGGTCGCCTCCGGGATGGCCGCGATCGTGCGCCCGGCGCGGTAGCCGGATTCGGGTGTCCAGTCGGCGGGGATCAACGGCGGCGGCACGATGCCCCGATCGCGGAGCGTCTGCTCCCAGGCCTCGCTGCGCTGCTGGGTCTCGGTCCAGTAGTCGTCGCCCGAGACGTGCCACACGGTCTCGTGCCCGAGGTCGAGGAGGTGCTCGACGGCGAGGCGGGCGATGGCGCGCTGGTCTACCGCGAGGGGGGCGTCTTCGTCCAGGGAGGTGCGTTCGCTGCGGGTCGCGGGCGTGCGCTCGGTGCGCGTCCGCATCGCCGGGCTCTCGAGTTCGACCGGGACACCGAGGATGATGCCTTCTGCGCCCTGACGCTCCAGTCGGTCGAAGGCCTCCAGGAACGCTTCGGCCGAGGCATGGTCCGCGACGGCCGCCGTCGACACGGTGTATCCGTTGGCCGCGGCCGCCTGCTGGATGCCGACGCCGAGCGCTGCCGACGAGTACCGGTCCGTCGAGACCACGATCACGCCCAGTACGCGAGTGCGACCGGAGGCGAGCGAGGCGGCGGCGGCGTGCACGCGGTAGCCGAGCTCCTCGACTGCCGCCAGGACACGGCGGGCGGTGTCGGGGCGCACGTTGTCCTGCCCGGACATGACGCGGGAGACGGTCTGCGTGGAGACTCCGGCGAGCTGGGCGACATCGACCTGGCTCGGGGCGCGGTCGTCTCTCGGGCGGCGAGGGGACATGTGCTCAATGGTAGCGATCAATCGGCGTAAATCCAGGAGGCGGCGAGTCGGGCGATGCGATAATGTGAACGCAAACACTCGTGCTTGGAGCGCTATGCCTGACCTTCTCGCCTCGGCTCTCGACGGCTCTTCCGTTGCCGTCGACGCCTCGGCCACCGCGACGCCGATCGGCGCGCCCACCCTGTCCTGGCGCGACGGGGAGATCCTCCGCGACGGTGTCGCGCACCGCATCCTCGCGGGCTCGATCCACTACTTCCGGGTGCATCCCGACCTGTGGGAGGACCGTCTCCGCCGACTCGCCGCGATGGGCGCGAACACGGTCGACACCTATGTCGCGTGGAACTTCCATGAGCGCGTCGAGGGCGACGTCCGCTTCGACGGATGGCGTGACATCGAGCGCTTCATCCGCCTGGCCGGAGAAGTGGGTCTGGATGTCTTCCTCCGCCCCAGCCCTTACATCTGCGCCGAGTGGTCCAACGGCGGCATCCCGTCCTGGTTGTCCGGGCGCGTCGCGGCGCTGCGCACCAGCGATGTCGGCTTCCTCGCCGCGGTGGACGCCTGGTACGACCGGTTGATCCCCCGGCTCGTTCCGCTCCAGGCCTCGCACGGCGGGCCGATCGTCGCGATCCAGATCGAGAACGAGTACGGGTCGTTCGGCAGTGACGCCGACTACCTCGCACACCTGCGGGACGGGCTCCGCCGCCGCGGGATGGTCGAGATGCTCACCACCGCCGACGGCATCACGGGCGACATGATCGAGCACGGCAGTGTCGCCGGGGCCCTGGCGACCTTCACGTTCGGCACCGGGGTGGCCAGGGCTGTGGAGCTGCGCCGCGAGGGTGATGCGCTCATGTGCAGCGAGCTGTGGGGCGGCTGGTTCGACCACTGGGGGGAGCGGCACCACGTGCGGTCCGCCGCGAGCGCCGGGGGCACGATCGAGGAGCTGCTGACCGCCGGCGGATCGGTGAGCCTGTACATGGCGCACGGTGGCACCAACTTCGGCCTCTGGAACGGGGCCAACCACGACCAGGTCCTGCAGCCGACCATCACCAGCTACGACTCGGACGCACCGATCGGCGAAGACGGAACGCTCACCGAGAAGTTCCACGCGCTCCGTGCGCTGTTCGCGCCGTTCCATGCGGGTGAGCTCCCCCCGGTTCCCGGTGCGCCGCGGCGGCAGGGCGCGGCGACCACGCCGCTCGCGCCGCGCGCATCCCTGCTCGGGCTGATCGCTTCGCTCCCCGTGGCCGGTGACGTCTCGCCGCGACCGCGTACGTTCGAGGAGCTCGGTGCCGAAGACGGCCTCGTCGCGTATGAGGCGGACGTGTCCTTCCCCGCCGACGCGACGCTCACGGTCGACGGACTGCACGACCGTGCCGTGGTGTTCCTCGACGAGCGGCGTCTCGGCGTGCTGGAGCGCGACGGTGAGACCTCTCTCGCTCTGCCCGCCGACGGGGGGATGGGGCGACTCACGATCCTCGTCGAGAGCCTCGGACGGATCAACTACGGGCCGTACACGGGCGAGGGCAAGGGCATCATGCGCGGCGTGATGATCGGCCGTCGGCTCGTGAACGGCTGGACGCATCGCCTGGTTCCCCAGGAGGTACCGGCTCTCCCCACCGCCGCGACCGACGCGACCGCCGCGACCGATGGTGTCGCCGTCGCCTCCCTCGACGTCGCCGAGCCGCTCGATGCCTGGCTCGCCTTCCCCGGTGGTGCGAAGGGGATGGTCTGGCTGAACGGCTTCCTCCTCGGCAGGTACTGGAAGGTCGGTCCGCAGGAGACGCTCTACGCGCCGGCGCCGCTGTGGAAGGCCGGCCGCAACGAGATCGTCGTGCTCGACACCGATGTCCTCGGGGTGACCGTCGAGATCCGTGAAGAACCGTCGTTCGGGGAGACCGAGGAGTTCATCGGCTCCTGATCCGGACGCCACGAGAGCCGTCCTGCACCGAGGGTGTGGGGCGGCTCTTCTCGTCTGTTCTTCTCATCTGTGCACGGCACTTCTCGCCAATGTTTGCGCTTCTGCTCGCTTGATGCTTGATATTAAGGCATCCACGCGTCTAGTGTGATAGCGCAAACATCGATGAGGGTCGTCGATGATCATCTGCGGCGCACCGGGGCGTCTGTGCTCCCGGCCGCCGCTCGACCGAGAGGCAAGACGTGTCGAAACCTTCCCGACCGCCCCGCGCTACCGTCGCCCTCAGCTCGCTGCTGGCGACGGCACTCGCCTTCGGCGGTGTGCTCACCCAGGCGCCGGCCGCGCAGGCCGCCGAGCTGATCCCGGTCCCGAAAGCCGACTACCGACTGCACGCGGTGTCGAGTGAATCGGACCCGTACCCGGCGCCGCCCTCGCTCGACGGCACCGCTCTCGGCGCCTTCGACGGAGATTTCGCGACGCAGTGGACCTCGCGCTACACCGCGAACGCGCCGTTCCCGCACTGGATCGTCGTCGACCTGCAGCGCTCCCTCTCGGTGAAGGCCCTCGACTACTCGGTCAAGCGGGGCCAGGCCGTGGCTGCGAAGACGGTCGAGGTCTACGTGACGGACGATCCCGATGTCGCCCGCAACTCGCCGGCCGACGGCGGATGGGGTGCGGCCTCGGGCACGGCGGTGCTGCACGCTCCGGCCGCGGACGACGAGAAGCAGCGCATCACGCTGGACGCCGCCAAGGACGGCCGCTACGTGGCCCTGCTCGTGATCGACGCGCAGGGAACCACCGGCGGTGGGGCCGGCGAGATCGAGGTGCTCTCCGACGAGGAGCTGCCCCCGATCGTCACCGAGCCGGAGGAGCCGGACACGGATGAGACCGTCGAGATCGCCGCCGGCGGCACCACGGCGGTCGTCTCGACCGAGTTCCCCCGCATCACGCAGTATCGCGTGGGGAGTGAGAGCATCGCCGGCCAGCGCACCTCGGCCAAGACCTGGTCGGTGAACGGCACGAGCTACGCGTCGGAGACCACGTCGACTCCGTCCGCCACCGGGGTCGACTACGTGTCGACGCTGACGGGCATCGACGTCACTGTGCGCAGCAGCATCCGCGTCGCGGAGGACGGAACCGTCGGGTTCGAGGTCACCGCGGTCGAGGGGACGGCAGCCGTGACCACTCTGGGGCTTCCGGACAACGCCTTCCTCTCGGCGACCGCCGCGGATGCCGGGTCGGTGCTCGATCGCACGGTGATCAGCCCGGACAGCACCAAGAACGCCGACGAGCACATCGCGGTGAGCGCTTCGACGGCGACCGGCCAGAAGGGGGCGGCCTTCGCCTTCCTCGGCAACGGCGCGCTCATCGGCAGCGTGATCACCAACGCGACGACCCAGGCCTCCGGCGGCACGGCGTCGTGGAACACGCGCCTGACCACACGCATCACCGAGGCGGCGGGACGCACGGCCGAGATCGGTTCCAGCGCCTGGCTGATCCACCCGACCACGGCGGTGGACAGCCGGGTGACCACCTACGCCCTTCCGAAGGTCACGGTCCTCCTCGCGGCGGACCGCAACGGCGACGCGAAGGTCGACTGGCAGGACGGCGCGATCCGCTACCGCGAGGTCGACACCCCTCGTCTCGGCGCCGATCGGGTCGCCGAGCGCGTGGTCAGTCGCATCCCCTTCAACTTCGCCTCCAGTGCGACGAACTACTTCGACCTGGTCCTCGACAACACCAAGCGCATCGCGAACCAGACCGACGGTCTCGGCCAGTGGGTGCTCAACAAGGGCTACGGCAGTGAAGGCCACGACTCGGCGAACACCGACTACGGCGGAAACTACAACGAGCGGGCGGGCGGCCTCTCCGACCTGAACACCCTCGTCGACGAGGGCGCGAAGCTCAACGCCGACATGAGCGTGCACGTCAACGCCACCGAGATCTATCCGCAGGCGAACGCCTTCGACTCCGCGATCCTCGACGGCGCCGCCCCGTACAAGCCGGGCTGGAACTGGCTCGACCAGTCCTACTACATCAACCAGCAGACCGACCTCGGTACCGGACGGGTGCTCGACCGCTTCCAGCAGCTGCGGGACGAGGTCCCCGGTCTCAGCGGCGTCTACATCGACGTGTACTACTCGAACGGGTGGGTCGCCGAAGAGCTCGCAGACGAGCTCAACAGCATGGATCTCGAGGTCGCCACCGAGTGGGGGGACAAGTTCGTCGACAGCACGGTCTGGTCGCACTGGCCGAACGACCTCAGCTACGGCGGGGTGACCAACAAGGGCATCAACTCCACGATGGTGCGCTTCATCCAGAACGGCCAGGCGGACGTCTGGAACGACGATGCGCTCCTCGGACAGCAGCGCCTCGTCGACGCCGAGGGCTGGGTCGGAAACCGCAACTGGGACGGCTTCGTCGACAACATCTGGACTCAGAGCCTGCCGACCAAGTTCCTCCAGCACTTCGACCTGCTCACGTATGAGGCGGGTGCCGAGGCGACGCTGACCGACGACGTCGCCGTCCGCATCGACGGCAGTACCCGGGTCATCACGATGGACGGCGCCACGGTGCTGCGCGGTGACTCCTACCTGCTTCCCTGGCAGTCGCTGTCCTCCAACGAGGAGGCCGGTTCCCCGGTCGACGCCGACAAGATGTACTTCTATTCGGCGTCGGGAGGCGAGGAGACGTTCGGGCTCACCGAGGCGTTCCGCGGCAACACCGCCTTCGACGTGTTCGAGCTGGGAGACCAGGGGCGCGTCAAGGTCGGCACCGTGAACGCGGCAGGCGGCGAGCTCACGCTCAGCGGAGACGAGGGCACGGCCTACGTCGTGGTGCCGCAGGGTGGTGCCCAGCGCGCGGCGGTCGAGTACCACGACGCCGGTCTCGACGACCCGGGGTTCAACTCCGGTTCGCTCGACGTCTGGAATCCCCAGGGCGATGTGTCGATCGAGCGCACCGACCTCGGCAGCGCGAAGAACGAGTCCCGGGGTGACAACGTCGCCGTGCTCGGTGCGGCCGCCTCGTCGATCTCGCAGACCGTGACCGGGCTCACCCCCGGGCAGCGGTACGCGTTCTCGGCGCAGGTGCAGATCGATCCGACCGCGACCCGCGACGTGAGCGTCTCGGTCGACACCGGTTCCGGTGCCGTGACCCGCACCTGGAACCTCTCTCCGACGTACAACTACATGCGCGCCGACTCCAAGGCGGGTCAGTACTACCAGCGTGGGTCGACGTCGTTCCTGGCCCCGGCGTCCGGTGAGGTCACCGTGTCCGTCGGTGCCGTCGCGGGTGACGCGAAGGTCCGGGTCGACAACGCCCGGGTCTCGCGCGACACGACCGCACCGTTCGCGGCCGGCACGGTGTACTCGAACGACTTCGAGGGCAACGAGGCCGGGTGGGGCCCGTTCGTGAAGGGGAACGCCAACGGCATCGACGATCCGCGCACGAGCATCTCGCGCCGACACGATCCGTACACGAGCAGCGAGTGGCGCAACACCGCCAAGCCGTTCGACGCGGGCGTGCTCGCGGGGCTCGCGGTGGATACGACGCTGACCGGCGACCACTCGCTCATGTCGCACTCCGAGAACAGCGGGGTCGTCTATCGCACCGATCCGACACTCGTTCCGCTGCAGGCGGGGCACTCGTACCGGATCGGATTCGACTACCAGGTCGGCGCGAGCGGCGCATACCGCTGGCTCACCGGCACGGATGCGGTGGCGGGCGGCACGGTCACCTCGACCACGCTCAGCCGCACCGGGATCACGCAGGCGCTGGAGACGGCGGAGTTCTCGCAGGATGTGAGCGTCGGATGCGGCGACTACACCTGGGTCGGACTCGAACGCGTCGGGGGACCGGACGTGGACTTCGTGCTGGACGACTTCACGGTCACGGACCTCGGCCCGACGACCGGCGGCACCCCGTGTGCGACGGTGTCTGCGGAGGCGGGCGTCCTGAGCCCCGGCGCGCAGACCGCGTTCACGACCACCTTCACCAACAGCGAGTCCCTCGCCGTCGAGAACATCGGCGTGCAGCTCGAGGTGCCGGAGGGGTACGCGGTCGAGGTCGCCGACGACTCGTCGAACCTGTTCGAGAAGGTCGAGCCCGGGGACAGCGTGGACACCACGTGGCTGGTCACCGCGCCGGCGGAGGCCGCGGGCACGACGGTCGGCATCGGGATCGTGGCGACGTATCTCGCGGACTGCGATGTGCGCACGGTCGTGACGACGCAGGAGGTGTCGGTGTCCTCACGGGCTCGCATCCCCAACGCGCAGATCTCCGTGACGGCGAGCTCCGAGGAGACGTCCGGGGAGAACGGTGCGGCCGTGAACATGCTCGACGGGAACGCGGGCACGTTCTGGCACAGTCGCTGGAGTTCGGCGGCGACGTCGTACCCGCACGTGCTGACCTTCGACCTGGGCGCCGCCGAGCAGGTGGACGGCATCTCGTACCTGCGCCGCGGCGCCAACCAGAACGGTCCGATCAAGGGCTACGAGGTCGCGGTGTCGACCGACGGACAGACGTACACGCCCGTCGTCTCGGGCGAGTGGCAGAACGTCGCCGAGTGGCAGGACGTGGACTTCGCGGAGACCACGGCGCGCTACATCCGCGTGACCGCCACGTCGTCCATCTCGGGCACGCAGTTCGCGGCCGTCGCCGAGATGGCCGTGTACGGTTCGCCGACCCCGAAGAGCGGTCATGCTCCCGCGACGCGGCCGGACGACGATCTGAGCGGCTGCACCCCGGTGATCGACCCGAAGCTCGGTCTCGACGCCGACTCGGTGCGGGCGGGAGAGACGGTGGGCATCGCGCTCACGGGCTTCGCTCCGGAGTCCACCGTGTCGGTCTGGCTCGACGACGCCCGGCTGACCGGTGCCACGGTCGATGCGGAGGGCGCGCTGACGACGCGACTGCTGATCCCGACGAACGCCTCGGTGGGCACGCACCGGGTGATCGTGCAGGATGCGGCCGGCGTGGAGCTCGCCAGCGCTCCATTGAAGGTCAAGAAGGCGAAGCCGGGGAAGAAGGCGACCATCGCCGCAGCCATCGGATCGGTCGTCGCCGGCGCCAGCCTGACCGTGCAGTTGAGCGGATTCGATCCCGGCGCGCTGGTGCAGCTGTGGCTGCATTCCGAGCCGGTCCGCATCGGTGAGGTGACGATCTCGGCCGACGGTGATGCCGTCGCCACCGTCACGATCCCCGCGGCGACGCCGGCCGGCGCGCATGCGCTCGTCGCGACGGATGCGCAGGGCGTCGAGCTGGCGCGGGGTGACCTCGCGGTGACCGCGGCGGCCGGGAGCGGCGGTGACCTCGCCTCCACCGGTGCGGAGGGGGCGATCTGGGCGGGCGCGGCGTTCGCGGCCCTCGCGGCGATCGGCCTGGGTCTGGCCCTGTGGCTGCGGAGACGCCGCCACAGCTGACCGCCCGCGGACACACGACCGGCCCGGAGGATTCCTCTCCGGGCCGGTCGTCCGTGTGCACGAAGAAGCGTCCTGCACGCCGGCGGACGATATCGGGTTTTGCCGATTCCCCGGCCGCCGCCCTCTGGTGCCGCGCGGCGAGCGCACCCGGGGGATCAGGATGATCTGAGCTGGCGCTCATCGCGTCCCGCCCCACTGTGCCGGAACTCCTGGCCGCGCTCGAGGCTGCGGCCGCCGACCTCGCGCGGCTCCGCGTCGAGCTGCGCCCCACGCTGCCGCTCATCCCGCACGCGCTGGCGCTGCGCCGGAACGTGACGGCCGACGACGCGGCCTCTGTCGCGCTCGCGAGCGTGTTCGGGTGCACGCTGCTCACGCATGACCGGAGGCTGGCGCGCGCAGCCTCCGGTCACTGCACCGTCGAGGTGCCTGTCGCGTTTGACTGACCGGATCAGCCCTTCACGGCGCCGGCGGCGAGCCCGGAACGCCAGTACTTCTGCAGGGCGAAGAACAGCAGCACGAGCGGGATGACACCGAGCAGGGCGCCGAGCATGACGGCCCCCTTGTCGGGGGCGAAGTAGCTCACCATGCCGTACAGGCCGAGCGTCACGGGCTTCAGATCCTGGCTGGAGATCATCATCAGTGGCAGCAGGAAGTTGTTCCACGTGGCCACGAAGATGAACAGGAAGATCGTCACCATCGCGGGCCCCAGCAGGCGCATCACGATCGTGAAGAAGATGCGGGCCTCTCCGGCGCCGTCGATGCGGGCGGCCTCCAGCAGTTCGGTCGGCACCGACGACTGCGCGTAGACCATGCCGAGGAAGACACCGAACGGCGACACCGCCGAGGGGATGATGATCGCCCAGACGGTGTTGGTCAGTCCGAGGGCCTGGAACTCGATGTACAGCGGCACGGTCAGCAGCGCTACCGGCAGCAGGAGCCCGGCCATGATGACCCCGACGGCGAGGCGTTTGCCGGGGAACGCGAACTTCGCGATCGCGTATCCGGCCATCACGGCGAACAGTGTGCCGATGACGCCGGCGCTCACGGAGTACAGCATCGAGTTGCCGACCCAGCGCCAGAACAGGCCCTGAGTCCAGTCCATCAGGCTGCTGTAGTTGGCGGCGAGGTTGCCGTCGGCGAACCAGAAGCCGAAGGTCGAGGTGAGGTCGGTGTTGTTCTTCGTCGACGCGACGATGAGCCAATACACCGGGACGAGGAAGTACAGCGTCGCGACGACGAGGGCGGTGATGCCGAATGCGCGTGCGACGGGGGTGGGAGCGATCGACGGCGGTGGTGCATCCGCGTCGCGCGGCCGGCGGGGGCGTCGTCGTGATGACGTCGCGGTGGTGAGGAGGCGCGTGGTGGTCATGCGTCGCCCTTCCGGCGCTGGAGCAGCGCGTACACGATCGCGAGCACACCCGCGATCAGAGCCATGAGCAGGGAGTATGCGGAGGCCGGACCGCTGCCGGACGGCGAGATCTCGCCCATCATCGTGTTGTAGGTGAGCATCATCGGTGTGAAGTCCTTGCCCATCCACGAGTTCGCGGCCTGCAGCACGACCGGCTCGTTGAACAGCTGGATGGTGCCGATGATCGACAGCAGCACGGCGAGGAGGGCGGCCCCGCGCACGAGCGGCACCTTGATGCGCATCGAGATCTGGAAGCCGGAGGCCCCGTCGAGACGAGCCGCTTCGTAGAGGTCGCGCGGAACGGCCTGCAGCGCCGACAGGAAGATCAGCATGTTGTAGCCCGTGTAAGTCCAGGTCGTCATGTTCGCCATCGAGAACAGGATCGTGCCCGGTGCCATGAAGTCGGTGCCCTCCGGGAGGAAGGGCAGGAAGGGCGAGACCTCGGGTGTGTAGAGGTAGAGCCACATCATGGCGGCGATGATGCCGGGAACCGCGTAGGGGAGGAAGAACGAGAGCCGGAAGAGCGTGGGGCGGCGCACGATGAAGGAGTCCAGCAGCAGGGCGAGACCGAGTGCCAGCAGGATCATCACGGGGATCTGCAGGGCGGCGTAGAGGACCACACGCCCCATCCCCGTCCAGAAGGCGCCGTTGGTCGCCGCGGTGACGAAGTTCTCGAGGCCGACGAACGTGTCGACGAGTTCGCCGCCGCCGTAGAGGCCGCCTCCCGCCGGCACCTGCGCGAAGAACGACGACCGGATCGACACGATGATCGGCACCAGGAAGACCAGCACGAAGAGCGCGGCGAACGGCGTCATGAACAGCCATCCCGTGAGACCCTCGCGTCGGGTCCCGAACCGCCGTCGGCGGGTGGGGTCCGCGGGGATGCGCGGCGCCGGTGCCGAAGTCGCGCCTCGTGTTTCGGTCACTGTGACCATGGTGTCGCCTCTCGACCTCAAGACGACGGCGGAGTGCACGATTGCGCGTGCACTCCGCCGTCGATCATCCGATGATGCCTTCTCGCCGACTCACTCCGCGACCGGGAGCCCGAGATCCTTCAGCGAGGCCACGGCGGTGTCCTGCGCAGTGGTGAAGATGTCGGCGACCGTCGCCGTGCCGGCGACCGCGGCCGCGGCGGTCTCGTTCATCTTCGACAGCGTCGAGAAGCCCGGGGCGTACGGGAAGTCGGGGTTCAGGTTCTCGGTCGCCGTGCCGAGTTCGGCGAGCACATCCTGACCGCCGAACTGACGGAGCATCTTCTCGGGGGTCTCCACGTCGCCCTTGGCGGCGACGACGAGGCCCTGGGAGGCGAGGTCGTCGACCTGCGTGTTGAACCAGGCGTTGAACTCCATGGCCTCGGCGGGGTGCTCGCATCCCTTCATCACGGAGACGCCGGAGCCGCCGTCGGGGCCGCTCATCGCGCCGGCGCCGAAGTCGGGGAGCTGAGCCACACGCCACTGTCCTTCGGCCGGGGTGCCGTCGAGCGAGTCGAGGAGGAACCCGGCCTCCCATGCGGCTCCGACATGGCCGATGAGGCTGCCGTCGTTGAGCGCGGCGGTGAAGCCTTCGCCCCAGCGCTCGGTCGCGAGCGTCTGCTTGCTGTCGAGCAGTCCCTGCCAGAATGCGGCCACACGCTCGGAGCCGTCGCCCTCGGCGTCGACCTTCCACTCGTCGCCGGCGGTGGTGAACCAGGTGTCCCCGGCCGCGGCCGACTGGGCGGAGAGCCAGTTCTGCGCCTCGTCGGGCGTGAAGGCGGTGACGTACTTGCCGGCGGCCGTCGCTGTGGCGGAGTCGGCGGTGAGATCGTCCAGCGTCTTCGGGGCGTCGAGGCCCAGCGCCGTGAGCTCGGCCTCGTTGTAGAAGTACACGAGGGGGCCGGTGTCCTGCGGGAGGCCCACGATCGCGTCGCCGACCTTCATGCCGCTGAAGGCCCCGGCCGAGAAGTCGTCTTCGTACTTCTTGGCCTCGTCCGCGACGTCCTGCAGCAGTCCCTTGACGAACAGCTGCGGCACCTCGGAGTACCCGGTCTGCGCGAGGCAGGGACCGTTGCCGGCCTTCACATCGGTCTCGAGCTTGAGGATCATGTCGCTCGACTTGCCGTCGAACTTCGTCGCCGTGACCTGGATGTCGGGGTGATCGGCGTTCCAGCGCTCGACGATCTCCGAGGTGGGGGTCATCCCCTCGCCATCGGGGAGGCGGTGCAGGTACTCGATGGTGACGGGTTCGCTGCCGGCGCTGCTGTCACCGGAATCGCCGGATGAGCACGCGGCGAGGCCGAAGGCCGACACCGCACCCACCGCGACGATCGCGGCGGTGCGGGTGAAGCGAGGGGTGATTGCCATGCTGTTCTCCTCTTCGAGGTCAGGTTCATGCGGACCGCCCTGGGCCGGGGCTGACGCCGGAGCGTCGTCGATCACAAGCACATCAAATCAGAAAATGTTTGCGCTCACAAGCCTGGGATGACGAGAACTCGGCGCAAGCTGGCCTCGCCAAAGGGAGCGCTGACATCGCGACGGCTTGCGGTCGCGGATCCTGCTCACCCCGCGCGGACCTCGTCGCCGACGCGGATCACGCCGCCCGCGTGAGGCCGGCCGTGATCCGACGGTGTCCAACCGGGGAGAAGCAGGCGTCCGAGGGTCGGCTCCGGCTGCGCGAAGGAGGCCGTGAGGGTCGTGAGCACCGTGGCATCCCGCACGCCGGTGTCCGGGTTCGCATGGGTCGCGAGGCACCGCACGATGGGCCCGGCCGCCTGGAAGACGACGCTGCCGACGCGGACCTCCCCCGTCCAGTCGAGCTCGCTCCAGGGTGCACTGTCGTCGATCACCACGTTGGAACGGAAGCGTCGGTCGTCGACGCTCATCCCGAGGGCTTCACCCAGTGCGTGCACGCTGCCCCGGCCATGCACCGAGACGTAGCCGCGCGGACGATCCTGGAAGCGCGCGGTCTCCCCATCGCCGACGAGCACGAGCGGGAGCCGACCTGGTCGCCGGAGGCGACGGCCTTCGGGGCTCGCCAGGACGAACTCGGTCACGGCTGCGGTCAGCTCGCGCCGACCATCGTCGTCGAGTCCTGCCTCGACGAGCACCGTGCCGGAGTGTTCGATCCGCACGCGCCGTGTCTCGTCGTCATATCCGGTGCGCAGGGCGGCGAGAGCGGGGAAGTCCTGAAGCGCGAGTCCCTTGGATTTGGGCCAATAGTCCAGGCCGTCCCGGTCTTCCGGCACGGCGGCATCCGCGAACCGGAACGCCAGTACGCGGTCTCCGGCGATCCGGCCGTCGGCTTGCACGGTCAGGGCGTCGCGGCGCTCGGGGGTGAGCCCCTTGATCGGGTGACGGTAGAGGGCGACGACGCGGGCCATGAGGAGATCTTCTCAGGTGCCGGCGCCGGCGCATGACGGACAGCGCTCCGTCGCCGAGGATCACCTCACAGGCGGCGGGCATGACGAAACACCCGCATGGCCTGCGGGTGTTCGAAACAGATCAGGCGGTCAGGCCTTCTCTAGTTCGTCCTCGTCTTCGTCGGCATAGTCATCCGCCCACTTGTCGACATATGCGTCTTCGTCGGTCGGGTGACCCAGCTCGCGCTCGAGAGCGGAGTAGTTCACCGACGGACTGTACGCCTTGAGTTCGCGGGCGATCTTGGTGTGTTTCGCCTTCTGACGGCCACGGCCCATGCGCGAGACCCCCTCACGAGTTAAGCGGCGGGATTCGAGGCCCGCGGCATTTTTCACGACACCGGCCTGAAGCCGGTAAGAGTAGCATTCAGAATAGCACGCGGGTAAGACGCTCTGGCCTAAGCCAGACCGGTGAAGGGAACGATCTTCATGACCGACGACACCTCCACTCCGTCCGATGAGGCCGCACAGAACGCGGCATTGCAGAAAGCCGTCATCGTCGGCATGCAACCGGGCCAGGACCGACACGTGATCGATGAGGCCGTGAGATACGCGCGTCTGCTGAGCGCGCCGCTCGTCGTCGCGCACGTCGACGTCACGCGTTTCGTGACCTACGAGGACCCGGACGGGTACGTGCACTCGGCGCCGATCGACATCAACTTCGATGCGGGTGCCGCGGAGTTCGAGGCGGTCGAGGCCGAGGCTGCGAGGTTGCTCGCGGGCGCGGACATCACCTGGACCGCCCGCCAGCTCGTCGGGGATCCGGCCCTGGCGATCAAGCAACTCGCCAACAAGCTGGATGCGCAGCTGATCGTCGTCGGCACGCGCAAGCGCGGCATCGGCGAATCGATCAGGGAGTTCTTCACCGGCTCGGTCGCAGCGCGCCTCGCTCACCGGCAGCATCGCTCGATCCTGGTCGTGCCCCTCGGCGAGACGGTGCCCGATGACCAGAAGGAGATCTGGCCGGAGTGACGCGGCGACACCCCTCCTGACCGTCGACGCCCCCTCGCATTCCCGGGAATGCGAGGGGGCGTCGACGATCAGAGGGGGTGTCGAGCATCGGTGGGGGCGATGCGGGGCGATGCGGGGTCAGGATCCGCGGACGCTGAGGGCTGCCGTCACGTTGCGGGCGGCCTCGTCGAGCGCCGTCTCGAGCTCGGTGACGACGGATGACGACAGGGTGCCGCCCTTGGCGAGGTGGGTACGCAGATCGGTCCGCACCCGGGCGCGGAAAGCGTTGACCACGGCATCCGCTCGGTGCATCTCCTCTCGACTGAGGAGTCGGGAGTCGTCGCTCTCCGTGCGCGGACGGCTCTTCGCGGCCGAGCGTTCACCCTTCTCGGCAGCGGCGAGGTCGGCGCGGAGGCTCTTCATCGCGTCCTGGACGCTCTGGCGCACTTCACTGGCGATCAGGCGCACGGAGTCCGTGATCCCGGCCTCGATCCCGGCGAGGTCGCCCTCCCGTGAGGCGAGCTCCGCGCGGCCGGCCTCGGTGATCGAGTAGATCGTGGTGCGGCCGTCGACGGTCTTCGTGACCAGGCCCTCCTCCTCGAGCTTCGCCAGTCGCGGGTAGATGGTCCCGGCGCTGGGCGTGTAGGTGCCGCCGGTGCGGTCGGTGAGCGACTGGATGATGCCGTAGCCGTGCTGCGGCGCCTCGGCGAGGAGCGACAGCAGGTACAGCCGGAGGTCGCCGTGCGAGAAGACGGCCGGGGTCATGCTTCCCACTCCTCGTCGTCGGTGATGGAGGCCGGGGTGCGGCGGAGCACGGTGACGCCACCGGAGACGGAGTTCGCGCGCAGGTCGACGAAGCGCCCGGCGAGCTCCCCGGTGGTGCCGGTGTAGTTGCTGGGGCCCGAGGTGCTGCGCTCGATCCCGTCGATGAGCAGCCGACCGCTCAGGGACCGGATGACGTAGTTCGCGGCGAGTGACTCGTCGAGGCGCACCGTGGTGCCGCCGGAGACCGAGTTGACGTTGATGGTGTTCACGTCGCCGGCCGCATCCACGAGCGTCGAGCCCGAGACGATGTCGACCGTCGCCTTGCGCACGGCCCCGGTGACGGCGACATCGCCGGAGACGCTGTTGGCGCTGATCGAACCGGTGAGTCCGCGCACCTGCACATCGCCGGAGACGGAGTTGACCGTGAGGTCGCCGATCAGGGTGTCGACGATGATGTCGCCGGACACGGTGTTCAGGCGTGCGTCGTTGCGGATGCCCGAGACCAGGGCGCCGGCGCTGACCACGCCGAGGGTCAGGGCGATCGAGCGGGGGACCGCCACGCTCACCTCGGCGCGGGGGCCACCGGAGCCGAAGTTGCGGAACACCTCGAGGAAGTTGTCCCAGCCCAACTGCGGGTGGTCGATCTCGACCTCGCCGTCGTGGGACTCGATACGGAGGTCTTTGGTGGTGACACCGTGCACCTCGATGCGGATGCCGGGTTCGTCGTGGGCGATGACATCCACCTGTCCGCCGACCAGGCCCACCTTGAGGCGGGTGACGGACTCGATGTCGATGACGCGTTCCTCGCCCGGGGCGATGAGCCACTTCTCGGTCATGTGCTTCTCCTGTGTGAGTGTTCGAGATATATCGTGTGTTGCCACAGTAACACGATATATCTCGACATTGTCAACCCCCGCGCGTCCGTCGGAGGGTCGATGGGCCGAGCGGTAGTCTTCGACGGAAGGACTTCGAGGGGAGAAGATGTGGCCGGGCGATCGACGAAGCAGCCCATCGCCGACCGAATGTACGAGGTGCTGCTGCACCAGTTCATGTCGGGGGAGCGGGCGGCGGGGCAGAGTCTGAACATCGGTGCCCTGTCACGCGAGCTGGATGTCAGTCAGACGCCCCTGCGTGAGGCCCTGGCGCGGCTGGAGCACACCGGACTCGTCCAGCGCGAGGCGCTGCGGGGCTACCGCGTGGCCCCGGTCATGACGCGGGAAGAGGTGGAGCAGCTCGGCGAGGCCCGCGTGCTCCTGGAGCCCCGTCTCGCCTACGAAGCCGCGCAGCGGACGACCCCCGAATTCCTGGAGGGTCTGCGCGAGGCGGTGGAGGACTTCCGGCGCTCGGCCGAGGTCGCCGACACCGAGACCGAAGGCTTCGACCTCTATTGGCGCAGCGATGCGCGCTTCCACATGATGATCGCCGCGCAGTCCGGCAACGCCTTCCTGGAGCTGTCCTACGCGGCACTCGGCGGGCAGATCCAGCGGTTCCGCCTGTTCTCGAAGTTCGGGCGCACGGGAGCGGTGAGTGCGGCGCCGGAGCACGATGCGGTCTACCAGGCGATCGTGGCCGGTGATGCCGAGGGCGCGGCCGACGCGATGCGCCACCACATCATCGGTGCCACCGAGCGGCTTCTGAACGCCTGAACGGCGAGCGGTTCCGCGAAGGAGGCGACCTGTCGCTCCTGGAGGGATTGCGCTATACTATTTTTTGTGAGCGCGCAGAGTGAGGGCACCATGTCGACGTCGACGACCGGATCAGCCGGACCGTCCGGATACGTCGCACGTCCGCTCGTCGAGGGCTTCCCCGGTAAGTCGAGTTCGCACGGCGCCTTCGGATGGAGCAGCCTGTGGCTGCTCGATGACGGCGTGCGACGCGTGCTGGTCGATGCCGGACAGCCCGCGTACATCCCCCTCATCCATGCCGGCCTCGAGCGATACGGCCTGACCACGGACGACGTGACCGACGTGCTGCTGACGCACATGCACTGGGATCACGTCTCGAACTTCCCGATGTTCGCCAACGCCACGACCTGGGTGGGGGAGCGCGAGCTGCGCTGGGCGGCCGAGCAGCCGTCCGGGACACCCTTCCTTCCCGACCTCCACGTGCAGGAGCTTCTTCGCCGCACGGATCGGGTCGGACGCATGGCAGCGGGCCAGGAAGTGCTCCCCGGCATCCATGCCGTCGACAGCGCAGGGCATACCCCGCACCACCTCGCCTTCTATCTCGAGCGTGCGGACGAGAAGCGCGTCTTCGCCGGGGATGCGGTCAAGAATCTGTACGAACTCGCCTCGGGGCGGGTCGACTCGACGCTCGACGCGGACGCCAGCGCGGCCACGATCGTCGCGATGCGCTCACTGCTGACCGACACCGGAGCCAGCCTCGTACCCGGACACGACGTCGAACTGCGATGGGAGGCCGGCGAGGCACACCGCCGACGCCCCTCGGGAGCCGCGATCGGGTTCTTCGCCGACGCCTCCACGGGTGAAGAGGACCGCAGCATCGGCTGACCGCCGAGCGCGCACGAGAGGACGATGATGACGACAGTGCTGTACACCGGCGGGACCGGGCGCATGGGACGAGTGATCCGCGAGGGGCTCGCCTCCCGCTACGACCGCGTCGTGCTGTTCGCGCGGACCGACAGCGATGAGTCGCTCTTCCCCGGTGAGGAGGTCGTGATCGGTGACCTCGCCGACCTCGACGCGCTCACGGCGGCGGCGGAGGGCGTGGACGTGATCGTGCATCTCGGCGGGATCGCGGACGAAGCGTCGTTCGAGGAGATCCGCCGCGTGAACATCGACGGCACCTACCACGTCTACGAAGCGGCGCGACGCGCCGGTGTGCGTCGTGTCGTCTACGCCAGCTCCAACCACGTCGTCGGCTTCCATCCCGCGGAGGAGGTGCTGGACGAGAGCGCATCGCTGCGTCCGGACACCTTCTACGGGGTCTCGAAGGCGTTCGGTGAGGCCCTCGCCAGCCTCTACCACGACAAGTGGGGGGTCGAGTCGGTGCTCGTCCGCATCGGCACGTTCCGTCCGGAGCCCGAGGACAGGCGTCAGCTCGCGCTCTGGCTCAGCTGGCGCGACGGGGTCGAGCTCTTCCGCTGTGCGATCGAGAGCGCCCCGGTGGGCTGCGCGGTCGTCTACGGCTGCTCGGCCAACGCCGGCCGCTGGTGGAACGGTGACGCGGGATGGGCCGCGATCGGCTACGTGCCCCGCGACGATGCCGCCGACCACACCGACGGCGTGGACTTCGCCGCTCCGGCACCCACTCTGCACGGCGGTGCTTTCGCCGCCCCCGACTACGAAGGAGGGATCTGGTGACATCGCCCGATTCCCAGGATGTGCTGATCACCACCGCGTTCCTCGAACCCGGCGACGAGGTCGACCGGATGCTGCGCGGCGCAGGACTCACGACTCGGCATGAGCCGGAGCTCGAACGCCTCTCCGCCGAGGAACGGGCCCGGGCGCTCTCGGGCGTCCGCGCGATCATCGCCGGCACCCGCCCGCTGGGCGAGGAGGAGTTCGCGCAGGCCCCTGCGCTGCGCATGATCGTGCGCACGGGCGTCGGCTACGACAGCGTCGACGTGGGGGCGGCGACGGCACGCCGAGTTCCCGTGTGCGTCACCCCCGGCGCCAACCGTCAGGCGGTCGCGGAGCACGTCTTCGCCCTGGCCCTCGCCTGTGCCCGGCGCATCCCCGAGAACATCGGCAACCTCGCCGCGGGCACCTGGCAGCAGCTCACCGGACGGGAGCTGCAGGGGGCGACTCTCGGAATCCTCGGGCTGGGCTCGATCGGAAAGGCGGTCGCGACGATCGCCGCGGGCTTCGGGATGAAGGTCGTCGCGTACGATCCGTACTTCGACGAGGGCTTCGCCGCGGCCAACGGCATCCGTCGGCTCGAACTCGAGGATCTGCTCCGAGAAGCCGACTTCGTCACGCTGCACCTGTTCCTCGACGAGACGACCCGGAACCTCCTCGACGCCTCTCGCCTCGCTCTGATGAAGCCCGACGCGGTGCTGATCAACACCGCGCGCGGCGGCATCATCGACGAGGACGCCCTGGTCGCCGCCGTCCGCGACGGGCGCATCGGCGCCGCCGCTCTCGACGTCTTCGCGGACGAGCCGCTGGGGGCCTCGAGCCCGCTCCTGCACACCCCCGGCATCCTCGCCACGACGCACGTCGCGGGCGCGACCCGCGAGGCCCGTGGCGAGTCCGGTCGCATGGCCGCGCGCAACGTGATCGCGACTCTCCGCGGTCAGGCTCCCGAGTTCGTGGTGAACCCCGACTACGACGCGGTGACCGCATGATCGTCGAAACCTCTTCGGGGCCGGTGCGCCTCGCCGCCAACCTCAAGTGGATGTTCACCGAGGTCCCCTTCGCCGAGCGGTTCGACGCGGCCGCGGAGGCGGGCTTCACCGCGGTGGAGTTCGCCTCGCCCTACGAGCTCGCGCCCGCGGACGTGCGTCGGCTGCTCGACGACGCGGGCCTGGCGCAGATCCTCATCAACACGCCCGCCGGACCCGCGGGGACGCCTACGGCCTCGGGCGCGGCCTTCGTGCCCGGTGCCGAGCAGGAGTTCCGCGAGGGGGTGCTGCGGGCGTTGGAGTACGCGACGGCGCTCGGGGCACGCGTGGTTCACGCCATGGCCGGCATCAGGCCGTCCGGAGCCGACCCCGAGGCCGCATTCGCGACCTATGTGTCGAACATCTCCTGGGCGGCCGAGCAGGCGCGTGGCACGGGGGTCCGGCTGGCACTGGAAGCGATCAACAAGCGTGATCAGCCCGGCTACGGCCTCGCCTCGATGGAGACCGCGGCGGCGGTGGCGCAGGTGGTGGATCTCGACATCGTCGGCGTGCTCTTCGACGTCTACCACGCGCAGGTCGACCGCGGGAACGTCATCGAGCGTTTCGAGCAGCTCCGGCCGATGGTCGCGCATGTGCAGATCGCCGACAACCCCGGTCGCGGCGAACCCGGAACCGGCGAGATCGCCTACGAGCGCGTGCTCGCCCGGATCGCGCAGAGCGGATACCCCGGGTGGATCGGCTGCGAGTACGCCCCCGTCGCGGGCACCCGCGACGGGCTCACCTGGATCGAGAGGACCCTCCGGTGACCGACCCGAGAATCGCGCTCATCAGCGCGACACCCCCGGCGATCGCCCCGGCGGCCGCCGCCCTCACCGCCGCCCTTCCCACGGCGACGGTGTGGAATCTGCTCGATGATCGTCTCCTGGCCGATGCGCAGACCGAGGGCGGCATCACCGCACCGCTGGCTGCGCGCATGGACAGCCTCATCGAGCTCGCTCTGGCCGGGGGAGCGGATGGCGTGCTGCTCACGTGCTCCCAGTTCGGAGAGCGTGCCGACCGGAGGGAGAGCGACGCCGACGGTGTCACCGTGCTCTCGGCCGACGGTCCCCTCTTCGCCGAAGCCGTCGCCGCCGCCCCCGAACGGGTTCTGCTCGTCGCCTCGTTGGCCTCGGCCGCGAGCGACAGCGGAGCGCGTCTGGAGCAGGCGTTCGCGGCTGCCGGGTCGGCGGCGCGCGTGCACCCGCTGGTGATCCCGGACGCGGCCGCACCCCTGTCCGCGCCGGAGCTCGTCGAGACACTGGCTGCAGGGATCGCCGGCGTCGACGAGCCCTACGACCTGGTGGTTCTCGCCCAGTACTCGCTCGCGGGGGCCGCGTCGTCCCTCGCGGATCGCTTCGGTGTCGCGGTCCTGGACGGGCCGGCCGCAGCCGCGCGACGGTTGACCGCGGCGCTCCGGGAGGATCGAGGATGATCGGCGTCATCGCCGACGACATGACGGGGGCGACGGATGTCGCGGCGGCCCTGCGCCGGGCGGGACTGCGCACGCTCCTCGTTCTCGGCACCGAGCTCGACGAGCACGCTGGCCCCGCCGACGGCATCGTCATCGGGCTGAAGACCCGGTCCCTTCCCGTCGAGGAGGCCGTCGCCCAGAGTCTCGCCGCGCTCACGGTGCTACGGCGTCAGGGAGCGGATCGCATCTACGTCAAGTACTGCTCGACGTTCGACTCCACGGACGAGGGCAACATCGGTCCGATCACGGAGGCGATCGCCGACGCCCTTCGCGCGGATCTCGTGGTGACGACGCCGGCCGCACCCCTGCACGGGCGCACCGTCTACCGCGGCCACCTCTTCGTCGGCGACGTGCTGTTGGCCGAGACGCACATGCGCGACCATCCGGTGACCCCGATGCGCGACTCCTCGGTGCCGCGGCTGCTCGCGGCGCAGTGCACGGCGCCGGTCGGGCTCCTGCCCCTCGACGTGGTGCAGCGGGATGCCGACTCCGTGCGCGAGGTCATGCGTCGGTCGCGTGCGGAGGGGATCCGTCACCTCGTCGCCGACGCCGTGACCGATGCCGACCTCGCCGTCCTCGCCGACGCCGTCGACGGGGAGGTCCTCGTGGCCGGATCCGCCGGGCTCGTCGGAGCGATGGCTCTGCGGGAGACGGCGGGCGGCACGACGGCGCCCACGCCCCCATCGGGTCGCACCGCGATCATCGCGGGCAGCTGCTCCCGACGCACGCTCGAGCAGATCGACCGTTTCGTCGGTTCGGGCGGCCCCGCTCATCGCGTCGTGGCCGAGCCCGGCGACACCGCCGAGGAGCTGGCTGCGCGCGCGGTGGAGTGGTGGGAGCACCTGCCCTCCGACGCGGATGCCCTCCTCTACTCCTCCACCCCGGCAGCGGAGCGCCGCCAGGATGTGCCGGGTGCCGGCGAACTCTACGAAAGGGCGGCGGGCCTCATCGCCTCGCAGCTGTCGGATCGAGGTGTGAAGCGCCTGCTCGTCGCCGGAGGGGAGACCTCCGGCGAGGTCGTCCGGGCCCTCGGCACGACCGTCGCGGTGGTGGGGGAGGAAGTCGCACCGGGCGCCCCCTGGATCCACGATGAGGAGCGCGACGTGCATCTGGTCCTCAAGTCCGGGAACTTCGGCGAGGAGGACCTCTTCGTCGAGGTCGCGGCACAGGGGCGAACGGAATGAGCGCCGATGCCCGCCGCGCGATCGAACGCGTCGCCCACTCGATCCACCGCCGTGGCCTCACGCATGGCCGCACCGGGAACCTCGCCGTGCGCGACGGGGAACGCGTGCTGCTCACTCCGACCGGGGTCAGCCTGGCCGACGTCGACGCGGACCGGCTGTCGGTGGTCGCCCTCGACGGATCGCACCTCGATGGGCCGAAGCCGACGAAGGAAGCCTTCCTCCATGTCGCGCTGCTGCGTGTGCGGCCGGAGGCGAATGCGGTCGTGCACACGCACTCGGTCCATGCCGCCGCGGTGTCGTGCCTGTCCGACGTCGATCCCGAGAATCCGATCCCGCCCCTGACCGCGTACTACGGCATGCGCGTGGGGAAACTGCGGATGCTGCCCTACTTCGCCCCGGGAGACCCGGCAGTGACCGGTGCCGTCGAGGACGCCGCACGGGTGACCCATGCCCTGCTCCTGCGCAACCACGGCCCCGTCGTCGCCGGGGCCGACCTGGACACCGCGCTCGACGCGGTGGAGGAGCTCGAGCACACCGCGCAGCTGTTCCTCCTCACGCGCGGCCTCGCCACGTCGCCCCTCACCTCGGCGCAGCTGCACGCGTTCGCCACGCCCTCTGGAAGGACCTCCTCGTGATCACCCTGTACAGCGGGCTCGTCGTCAAGAACCCCCTCGTCGAGCACGTCATCCCCGCGTTCGAGCGCGAGACCGGCACGCACATCGAGGCGACGTTCGAGCCCACCACCGTGCTGCTCGAACGGATTGCCGCGGGAGAGCGCCCCGACCTGGTGCTCGGCGTCTCGTCCTCCGTCACCGATCTCGCGGCGCAGGGTCTGGTGGACCCCGAGGTCGTCGCCGAGATCGCGGTTTCCTCCGTCGGTTTCGCCCGACCGGACGACGCGGCAGGACCGGCCGACGACTCGGCGACGACGTTTCTCGACTATCTGCTCGCCGCCCGTGCCGTCGCCTACACGCTCAGCGGGGCGAGCGGTGTGCACTTCATGAAGATGCTTCGCGAGCGCGGCCTCCTCGAGCGCATCGATGAGCGCGCGGTGCGATGCGAGAGCGGACTCACGGCTGAGGCGCTGCTCGACGGACGTGCCGACGTCGCGATCCAGCAGGTGAGCGAGCTGCGCTCGGTCCCCGGTGCGCATGTCGTCGAACCGATTCCCCACGAACTGCAGTCCTACGGGCGGTTCGCCGTCGGTGCCCGTCCCGGCGCCGGCGACGACGCGTCCCGATTCGTCACCCTCTTGACCGAGAAGCCGGCACAGGACGCATTCGCCGCGTTCGGGCTGTCGCGTCCCTGAAACCCGAACGAGGAGAGCACCCATGAGAAGAGTCATCGTCGACACCGACACCGGGGTGGATGACGCCCTGGCGCTGATGCTTCTGGCCGCCGATCCGGAGGTCGAGATCCTGGCGGTGGTCAGCGTCTTCGGCAACACCACCGGAGAGCGGGCCGCCGACAACGCACGGTACGTGCTGGACACCTGCGGACGCACCGACGTTCCGGTCTACCGCGGGGCGGACGAGCCGCTGGTGCAGGAGCTGCGGATGAACCCGGGCATCCACGGCGAGGACGGCTTCGGCAACACGGGACTCCGGCCCGCCGAGTCGGTCGACCCCGAGCCGGTCGGTGTCTCCGTCGTGCTCGACCTCGTCGACCGATATGACGGCGAGATCGACTATCTCGCGCTCGGTCCGCAGACGAACCTCGCCGCTGCTGTCGAGGCCCGGCCCGACCTGCTGCAGCGACTTCGCTCGACCACCGTCGTCGGGACGCTCGGCCCGGCGCTGTACCACGACACCGCGCCGTGGGAGGATCGTCGGTTCCGGGTCTCGCGTGACCCCAACGTGTCGTTCGACATCGACGCCGCGCGTATCGTCGCAGCCCACGAGGGCGACGTCACCTGGTGCGGGCCGTACGTCACCCGTCAGGCCCTCGTCCCTGAGGACTTCTTCCTCGAGATCGCCTCGTCGACCGGCTTCGCGCCCGCGCAGCTGATCACCGCGATCAGTCGTGACTATGCCGGCTTCTACTCGCGTTCCTACCCGCAGCCGGAGGGGCGCCGGGTCATGGGCATCAACGACAGCATGGCGGTGGCGAGCCTGCTGTATCCGGAACTCGTGACAGGAGCGGTCATGCGGCCGCTCGAGACGTTCCGCGACCCCGAGACCGGAGACCGCTACCTCGCCGGCGTGCATCCGGTGAAGGACGAGACGCGACCGATCCACCGCGTCGTCTTCGACATGGATTTCGACGGCGTGCTGGATCGGATCGGCGAGGTGCTGCGGCGTCCGCTGCCCTGGCGCTGACCTCCGCGAACGGCTCAGTCGTAGGTGCGCGCGCGAACCCATGGCATCGGCAGCAGATCGGCGGCGGTCACCCACACCGGGTGGCCGCCGCCGTCTGCGAGCGTGCGGATGCCCGGTGCGACCGCGGGCACGACTTCCCGGCAGACGCCGCAGGGGTTGAGGATCACGGTCGTGCCGTCGTCGCGCAGGCCGACCGAGACGATGGCTTCGATCTCCTGCTCACCTCCGATCCGGGCGTTGGCGAGGGCGGTGCTCTCCGCGCAGACGCTCTCTCGTGGGGTGCGCAGGCTGAGGCCGAGGTAGATGGCTCCGGAGGCTCCGCGCGCGGCGGCGGCGACGCGGTGGAGGTTCGCATCGTGCGCACGGATGATCAGGTCGGATGCGGCGGCGAGGAGCCGTCGGTCGTCGTCGTCGAGTGAGGAATTCACGATGAACTCTTTCCGTCACGGAGGGGGCTACTGCTATACTATAGTCGTACTCGGATCTGCTTCCCGAAGATGCACACTCCTCGCCGTTGGGTGAGAACTGTGTCATGACCAGGGGATATCCGCATTCAAGGGTCGATCAACTCCCTCTCGGGGGCAGAGCAAAGGAGCTCCATGAGCACTGAAGAAGTAGTGGCCACCGCACCGCAGCAGCTGAGGGGCAAGGCGAGCCGCACCGAGCGCAAGAACCTCCGGGCCTTGAGCTGGGGTCACGCGCTCGAATGGTACGACTGGGCGATCTTCGGATTGCTGTCGGTCTACCTCGGCGCGGCGTTCTTCCCCTCCGACAGTCCACTCGCCTCGACCTTGAACGCACTCGCCGTCTTCGCGGTCGGGTTCGTCGCACGTCCGCTCGGCGGGGTCGTCTTCGGCTTCGTGGCCGACCGCTTCGGGCGCAGGAAGATCATGATCTTCGCCGTCGGCGCGGTCGCGCTGGGCAGCTTCATCATCGGCGTGCTCCCCGACTACCAGACCATCGGAGCCCTCGCGCCGATCGTCGTCGTCGTCGCGCGCCTCCTGCAGGGACTCTCCGCCGGTGTGGAGGCGCCGCTCGGCACGGCGTACGCGCTCGAGCTGGTTCCGAACCGCCCCGGCTACGTCGCCGGCTTCTTCGCGTTCTTCAACAACCTGGGCAACCTGCTCGCACCCACGTCGATCTTCCTGATCAGCCTGCTGCTGGGCCCCGAAGCCCTCGCCGCGTACGGCTGGCGCATCCCGTTCATCGTGGGTGGTCTGTTCGGTCTGATCGTGCTGTGGCTGCGTCGGACGCTGCCCGAGACCCTCGACACCGCGGCGATCCGCACGGTGGGTGCGGTCCCCACCAAGGACAACTCGGTGTGGCGCGACGTCCGCAAGTACTGGCTGAGCGTGCTCGCGACGGTCTTCATCGTCGGTGCGATCCAGGCGTACAACTACACGTGGATCGCCGGACTCCCGAACCTCGCCAACGGCACGTTCGGAGAAGACCCCACCGCCGTGTTCGCCATCACCACGGGAATGGGCGTCTTCCTGACGGTCGGGGCCTTCGCGCTGAGCCGCATCCTCGATCGGTTCCCGATGTCCAAGTGGTTCGTGGTGGCGCGTCTCGCGGCCATCCCGACGATCTTCCTGGCGCTGCTGTACTCGCAGCCCGGGGTCGGCACGCTCGCCGGCGTGATGTTCGGTGGGGCGATCGTGCTGCTCCTGAACATGACCATCTTCGTGGTCGTGTCCAACTCCCTGCTGCCGCAGCACATCCGCGGCACCGGGCTCGGTCTCGGCTACGGCCTGGGAGTGGCCATCTTCGGTGGCACCGCCTCGTACCTGCTCCTCTGGCTGCAGAGCCAGGGCATGATGTGGATCTTCCCGATCTACATCGCGGCCCTCTGCGCGATCAGCGTGGTGCTCTACGTCCTCGCGAAGCGCCGCAACGGCCTCTTCGTGGGCAAGTGACCTCCTGATGGATCTGTGGCGCGAGATCGTCGGCTGGGCCGGCAGCGCTCTCTTGATCGTCTCGCTCCTGCAGCCGACGATCTCGCGCCTGCGCTGGCTGAACCTCGGAGCCTCCTCGTTGCTGATGGGATACAACCTGATGCTCGGCAGCGCGCCCATGGTCGCCCTCAACATCACGCTGATCGCGATCAACTGCTGGTACCTCTTCGTCTACACGCGTTCCGCCCGCGCCGCACGGCTGAGGGCGGCGACCGCGGACGGGCACAGTGAAGCGTCCGATCGGCAGACCAGCCGCTAGGACATGAAAGAAAGCATGGATATGGAACGACTGATCATTGACACCGACCCCGGGATCGACGACGCGGGGGCGCTGTTCTGGGCGCTCTCCTCCGACGCCTTCCAGATCGAGGCGCTGACCACGGTGTTCGGCAACGTCGATGTCGACACGGCGACGGCCAACGCCCGCAAGATCGCCGCCGTCGCCGGTCGTTCCGACCTGCCGATCTGGAAGGGTGCCAGCCGGCCACTGGTCGGCGAACCCCACTTCGCGGAGCACATCCACCGTCCTGGCGGGGTGGGCTTCTGGGAGTACCCGGACCCGGACCCCCAGGCCGAGGTCGAGCCGGACGCCGTCCGCCGGATGATCGACACGGTCATGTCGGCTCCGGGCGAGGTGACGATCATGGCCCTCGCGCCCCTGACGAACGTGGCTCTGGCCATCACGCTGGAGCCGGAGTTCGCGCGCTCGGTGCGCCGGATCATCTACATGGGCGGCGCGGCACTCACGTGGGGCAACGTCACGCCCGTCGCGAGCGCGAACATCTTCAACGATCCCGAAGCCGCGGAGATCGTCATCCAGTCCGGGGCACCCCTCACGCAGGTCGGCCTGGACGTGTCCCGGAGCTTCGCCCTCACGCCGGACCACGTCCGCACCCTCTGGGAGTCGCGCTCGCCGATGGGCCTGGCGCTCTGCGAGATGATCGGATACCCGGATCGTCAGGACGACCCCGACGAGATGCCCGAGTGGAAGACCGAGGGCATGCACCTCAACGATGTGCCCTGCGTCGCCTATGCCCTCAACCCCGACTGGTTCACGGTGCGCAACCTCCGTGTGGACGTCGAGCTTAACGGGACGCACACCCGCGGACAGACCGTCGTGCAGATGATCGATCGCTGGCAGGGGGTGCCGAACGTCGACGTGCTGTTCGACATCGATGCGCAGGCGGTCGCCGACGCGCTCACGGCCTCGCTCACCGCGTTCGGAACCGCCACCGACTGACGTCTTCGCCCTGAACGGCCTCACCCTGGAATCGGGGGTGGGGCCGTTCGTGTGTTTTGGGCGTCTTGACCTTGACGCTACGTCAACTCCTAGAGTCGAGTCATCGAACGGAGGAGGGCGGACATGGACACGGACGACTGGTCGATCCAGGAGATCGCGCGGCTGGCCGGCACGACGAGTCGCACGCTGCGGCACTACGACTACATCGGTCTGCTCCCGCCGACGCGCATCGCGCACAACGGCTACCGGCATTACGACGCCCAGGCACTCGTGCGACTCCAGCGCATCCTCCTGCTGCGGGAGCTCGGACTCGGGCTGCCGCAGATCGCGGAGGTCCTCGGAGCATCCACCGACCGGATGCCATCGCAGACCGAAGCCTCCGCACTGGAGACCCATCTCGCGCTGCTGCGCGAGGAGCAGACCCGGCTGGCGCGACAGATCGCGTCGGTCGAATCCACCATCACGGCATTGAGAGGAGGTGAACGACTCATGGCAGAGAACATGTTCGACGGTTTCGACCACACGCAGTACAAGGACGAGGTCGAGGAGCGGTGGGGCAAGAAGGCCTACGCCGACAGCGACCGCTGGTGGCGCGGGATGACGGATGCCGAACGCGCCGACTGGCAGCAGCGCGTGTCCGACCTCGGGCGCGACTGGATCGCCGCCGCGGAGAGCGGTATCGATCCGGCATCCTCCGAGGCTCAGGAGATCGCGCGGCGCCACGTCGAGTGGCTCACGGGCATCCCCGGCACACCCGCCGCCGTCCCCGGAGGCGACGTCAAGGCGTACGTGATCGGGCTCGGCGAGATGTACGTCGCGGATCCGCGTTTCGGCGCGAACTACGCGACCTCGTCCGGCGGAACGCACGGTGCGGAATTCGTCCGCGATGCCCTGCGCATCTACGCGGAGGGCAACCTCTAGCCCAGACCCTCCTTCCGGTCGCGATATGTCACCCCAAATCACCGTTTCGGCTGCCATATCGCGACCGGAACGGGCGACCGGAACGGCGCGGGGGCGTACCGAACGGGCGACCGGAACGGCGCGGGGGCGTACCGAACGGGCGACCGGAACGGCGCGGGGCGTACCGAAGGGGCGGGCGGGATGCAAGGGGGCGATCGCGGGGTGGTCCCGGGCGTAGGGTCGGGGCATGGCTCACGGATCCCGGCGCAGGAACCCCGCGTCGCTGTTCGTCGCCGCGGCCGCGGTCTATGCCGCGAACTGCATGCTCGGCGCGTCGGTCGCGGCGCGGATCGTCGACACCCGGAACTTCCGGTGGCTGCATCACCTGCTCTACATCGCCACGTGCACGTCCGTCGGTGCCGCGGTCGTCTCGGGATCCGCAGGCCGGTCCCGCCAGGGCCGACGTGCCGCACTCGCGGTGCTCCCGGCCGCCGTCCCCCTCGCCGCGATCCCGTACCTCGGCACCCACACCCGGCGGCATCCGCTGGTCGCGCTCACCGCCGCCCCCTTCATCGTCGCGGGGCTGGTGCTCTCGCGATCCGCCGCCGACCGGAAGTGACACGCATGGAACTGCTCGACGCCATCCGCCGCCGCAAGACTACGAACGGGGCTTTCCTGCCCGACCCCGTCTCCGAGGAGCATCAGCGCATCCTCCTGGAAGCCGCGGGGCGCGCGCCGTCGCAGCTGAACAGTCAGCCCTGGCGGTTCGTCGTGATCGAGAGCCGCGACACCATCGAGCAGATCGCACGCATCTCGGGCGAGAGCATGACCGAGGCGATGTCGAACGGCACGTTCTTCGAGCGCTACAAGCCGTACTTCCGCTTCAGCGAGGCCGAGATGGAGGAGAAGCGCAGCGGCATGCTCTTCGACAAGCTGCCCGCCGCACTGCGCCCCTTCACGAGTCAGGTCTTCACGAAGCGCGGGCAGACCCTCATGAACACCTTCGGGGTTCCGAAGACCCTCGGTGCCGAGAACCGCAAGCTGGTGGCCGGATCACCGCTCCTGCTCGGGGTCATGCTCGACCGGAGCGAGTATCGGCCGGGGCAGCTCTCGTCGTTCTACTCGGTGTTCAGCATGGGAGCCGCGATGGAGAACGTCTGGCTCACTACGGTCGAGCTCGGGATGGGGATCCAGTTCATCTCGTTCCCGATGGAGGTGCCTGGTCGCTGGGACGAGATCGTGCAGCTGCTGCGTGTGCCGGACGACCTGGAGCTCATGGCCGTCTACCGACTCGGCTACCTGCCGCCGGAACAGCGTCGTCCCGCGATCGACTGGTCGAGCAGTCAGCGCAAGCTCGTCTCGCAGTACGTGTTCCGCGAGAACGGCGAGACGCCGCAGGAGGGATGGGATGGCGCGCCGCCCCGGGGCGAGATCATTCCCGGTCCTCGCCCGACAGAGGCGTGAGATCGCGCAGCGCCGGTCCCTCGATCCGGGTGCCGTCGGGGCGGAAGCGTGAGGCATGCAGGGGGCAGTCCCACGAGCACTCGGCGTCGTTCCACGTGAGCACTCCGCCCAGATGAGGGCACACCGCGCTCACTGCGCGGGTGACGCCGTCGACCGTCGACACCGCGACCGGCCGACCCGCGCGGTTCGCCACCGTGCCCTGGCCCTCGGCGGGCCGCGGGACGGGGGTGGGGTGGCGTTCTGCCTCCGTCCACCCGGACGCGAGGGCCGCAGCCACCTTCCCGCCTTCCTTCGCACCGCGCCCCAGATCGGCGGGGACCGTGAGCCGTGTGCCGATCGTGGTCATCCAGGCCGCGCGCTCGCGGCGAGGGGTGCCGAGGATCTCGGCCGTGAGGCGCAGCGCAGCGGCCGGACCGTTCGAGAGGCCCCATTTGCCGTAGCCGGTCGCGAAGCGGATGCGACCGAGACCGCGTGGCATCGCCCCCACGAACGGGATGAGGTCGTGCGACTCGTAGTCCTGCGCCGACCATCGATGCGTCTCCTCGGCGCCGGGGAAGTGCAATCGGGTCCAGGCGATGAGGTCGTCCACCGCTGCGGCCTCGCCACCTCCGCGACCGACCGGATGACCGTTGCCGCCGACGGCGAGCTGGGCTTCTCCGCCCGGACCGTCCTCTGCGCTCACCGGACGGATCGAGCGGGTGGGGCCGTCGACCGAGAGGAAGGTGCCGTCCGGGAGGCCGCCCGGCACGCGGAAGGAGACGCAGTACGACCGCAGCCCTCGCGTCTTGGCGAAGTACAGGCCGCGATCCGTGATCGGTGTGCCGGTCGCGAGCACGATGTGGTCGCCGAAGAGTGGTCCGTCCACGGTGTCGACCCGGCCGGCGAAGGCGCGTGTCCCCGTCGCCCGGACTCCGGTGTGCACCGTGCCGCCCGACGCGAGCAGCTCGGTGACGAGGGCCTGGGCCACCGCGACCGGATCGATCGTCACCTGATCGTCGAGCGCGACCGCCGCGGCCATCGGGAACGTCGTCCTCGGTCGGGTCGTCGCCATCAGCAGCCTCGTCGGCAGCCCGGCTTCCCGCGCGGCGGTGTGCTGGTCCCGGACGATCCCCGCCCCGGCCGGACCCTGCGCGTAGGAATGATCGGTGCGGCGGGTGTAGGTCACGCCGGCCATGTCGGCGAACGCGGTCAGCCACTCCATCCCCGCGCGATTGGCGTCGACGTAGGCCCGCACGAGAGAGGCCGGATGGTGCCGTCGGAGCGCTTCCAGGTGCGCGCCGTGCAGGATCGAGAGCTTGCCCGTGTTCGCACCCGTCGCGAGCTCCGCGATCCCGCCCGCATCGATCACCGCGACGTCGAGTCCGGCGCGGGTGAGCATCACGGCGGTGGAGAGTCCGGTGATGCCCGCCCCGACGACGACCACGTCGTGATGCGCGCCCGCCTCGAAGGGGGAGCCCACGGGCAGGTTCTTCTCGAGCTTCCACAGTGGTCTCATTCCGACAGTCAACGTCGCGAGGAGCGAGGGAGCCACGCCCTTGACATCGACTCGGCGCGCTGGCACGCGCGACTAAGGTGGCGAGCATGACCTTCCGCCGCATCCTGCTCGTCGCCGTGGGCGGCATGGTCGGCACGGCGGCGAGGCTGGGACTCGGACTGGTGGTGCCCGACGCGGGTGGCTTTCCGGTGGCCGTGCTGCTCGCCAACGTCCTCGGAGCCGTGCTGATCGGAGTGCTGGCCGCGCGCCTCCCCTCCTCCACGGACCTCCGCCTGGCTCTCGGCACCGGAGCGCTCGGCGGATTCACGACGTACAGCGCGTTCATGACCGGCACGGTGGAGCTGTGGGCGGACGCACCGGTGCTCGCGGCCGCGTACGCCATCGGCAGCCTGGTGCTCGGACTGGCCGGAGCGGCGCTCGGTCTGCGCTTCGGCAGACCCCGCCACGGAGCACCCACGTGACCCCGCTGCTCTTCCTCGGTGCCGCGCTCGCCGGCGGAGTCGGTGCGGTGCTGCGCTATCTCGTGGACCTCGGTGTCGCGCGGCTCGCCGGCCGCCGCTTCCCGTGGGGCACCCTCCTCGTGAACATATCCGGCTCCTTCGCGCTCGGGGTGGTCACCGCGGCTCTCCCTGACGCGGCGTTCGTGCTCGGCGCCGGACTGCTGGGCGGATACACGACGTTCAGCACCGCGATGCTCGACACGGTCGCACTGTGGCGAGACGGCGAGCGCGGGTCCGCGGTGTTCAACGCGGTCGGGATGCTCCTGCTCGGTGTCCTCGCCGCCGCCCTCGGCCTGGCCCTCGGCACCGCCCTCTGACCCCCCGGACCGTCTCGGTCCCCCGCGGTCCCGTCCCCCGCGGTCCCGTCCCCCCCGGTCCCGTCCTGGTCGTGCAGTCCGTCGCGAAGGTCGACACCCCCTCTTCTCGCCGAGGCCCCCTCTGGATCGCACCAATCAGCGGGGGCGTCGGCGGTGAACGGGGGTCTCGGCGGAGACGGACGGGAGAGACGGACGGACGAGAGAGACGGGGACGGGACGGGACGGGACGGGACGGGACGGGGCGAAGCGGGGGTTGCGGGGGCGGGAAGGGGCGCGGTACTCTCCTTGCTAATCGATTAACGCTAAACGATTAACACCCGTTCCTGCACTCGTGCACTGTCGAAGGAGACACCGATGCCCCGTACGACCCGCCGCGCTCTGGGCGCCCTCGCCGCGTCCGCGGCCGCCGTCCTCGCCCTCAGCGCCTGCTCCTCCGCGACCGCGGGGGAGAGCTCCGACGGCGACGTCACCCTCAGCTACGCCATCTGGGACGAGAACCAGAAGCCCGCGATGGAGGACATCGCCGCGGCGTTCACGAAGGAGCACCCGAACGTCACGATCGACATCCAGGTCACCCCCTACAAGGAGTACTTCACCAAGCTGCAGACCGCCGCGACGGGTGGCTCGGCAGCCGACGTCTTCTGGATGAACGGCCCGAACTTCCAGCTCTACGCCTCGAACGGCCAGCTCGCCCCTCTCGACGACGGCGGGATCGACGCCGCGGACTACCCCGAGGGCCTGATCGACCTGTACACCTACGACGGCAAGCTCTACGGCGCCCCGAAGGACTTCGACACCGTCGCCCTCTGGTACAACAAGGCGCTGTTCGACGCTGCCGGGGTGGAGTACCCCTCGGCGGGGTGGACGTGGGATGACTTCACCGAGGCCGCCGCGAAGCTCACCGATCCTGCGAAGGGGCAGTTCGGCGTCGCGGCGAGCCAGTACGGCCAGGAGAACTTCTACAACTCGATCGCCCAGGCCGGTGGAGAGGCCATCTCCGCCGACGGCACGAAGAGCGGATACGGATCGCCCGAAGCGCTCGCCGGCATCGAGCTGTGGACCGACCTGATCGCCGCCGGCTCTTCGCCCACGGCACAGCAGATGACCGACACGAACCCCGAGGACTTCTTCCTCTCCGGCAAGGTCGCCATGTTCCAGAACGGGTCGTGGGCGGCCATCGCCTACGCGGACAACGCCGACATCGGCGGTGACGTCGACGTGGCACCGCTGCCCGCCGGCGCCGAAGGCAACCAGAGCGTGATCCACGGTGTCGGAAACGTCGCCAACGCGAAGAGCGCCCACCTCGCCGAGGCCAAGATGTTCGCCGAGTTCGCCTCCGGTGAGCAGGCCGCGAAGATCCAGGCCGAGACCGGGACAGTGATCCCGGCGTTCGACGGCACGCAGCAGGCGTGGGTCGACGCGCTTCCCCAGTACGACCTGCAGGTCTACATCGACGCGCTCGAGAACGCCGTCCCGTACCCGGTGTCCAAGAACACCTCCGCCTGGACGAGCATCGAGAGCGAGGTGCTCTCCCAGGTGTGGTCGGGTGCGGTGCCCCCGAAGGACGGCCTCCAGGATCTCGCCGCCCAGATGCAGGCGGCACTGGACGCCGAGCAGGACTGATCGTATGACCGTCCTCGCGCCGCGCGCGGTCGAGACGGCGGAGCGGATGCCGGAGCCGCAGGGCTCCGGCGTCCGTCGCCGCCGTCGGAGTCCCGGAGCTTCGCCCTGGTGGGCGCTGGTCTTCCTCGGGCCGACCGCACTGGGCATCGCCGTGTTCTACCTGTGGCCGACCGTCCGGACCCTCATCATATCGTTCACGAAGTCCGGCCCGTTCGGCGGGTCCGAGTGGGTGGGCATCGAGAACTACACGCGTCTGTTCCAGGATCCCGAGCTCATCGGGGCCCTCCGCAACACCGCGATCTACACGGTCATCGCGCTCATCGGCATCCCTCTCGCGGTCGGGATCGCCGCCCTGCTGAACACCGCCGGGCTCAAGGGCCGCAGCGCCTACCGCACGCTGTACTTCATCCCCGTCGTCACGATGCCGGCCGCCATCGCGCTGGTCTGGCGCATGATCTACAACGGCGACTACGGGGTGCTCAACGCCGCTCTGGGGGCCGTCGGCATCGAGGGGCGCAGCTGGCTCACCGACCCGAACACCGCGTTGATCGCGATCGCCGTCGTCGGGATCTGGGCGGGGCTGGGCACCAACATCGTGATCTTCCTCGCCGGTCTCCAGGGCATCCCCGACACGATCATGGAGGCGGCCGACCTCGACGGCGCGGGTCCTGTGCGCAAGTTCTTCTCGATCACGATCCCGCTGCTGTCGCCGTCGATCTTCTTCGTCAGCGTGATCAGCGTGATCGGGGCGCTGCAGGTGTTCGACCTGATCTACATGATGCTCGGACGCAGCAACCCGGCGATGCCGAACACCCGCACCGTCGTCTATCTCTTCTACGAAGCGGGCTTCCTCGACAACGACCGCGGCTATGCGGCCGCCGTCGCCTTCCTCCTGCTCGTGATCATCCTGATCCTCACGATCGTGCAGTTCCGTCTGCAGAAGAAGTGGGTGCACTATGAGTGACGTCTCGCTCGACACGCGCGCCGTGGTCGGCGCTCCCGCCGGCCGCTCGGGCACGCGCGCCGGGAAGCCGAGGAATCGTGGCCTCTGGATCGTGCACCTCGTGCTCCTCCTCGGCGCCGTGCTGATGGTCTTCCCGTTCGTCTGGCAGCTGCTGACCTCGTTCAAGACGCTGTCGGACTCGGTGCAGGTGCCGCCGTCGTTCCTGCCGCGTGAGTGGGTGTTCACGAACTTCGCCGAGGTCTTCGACTCGATGCCGTTCGGCCAGATGTTCCTGAACTCCGTGCTCCTCACGGTCGGGCGCACGGTCGGACAGGTGGTGCTGTGCACGATGGCGGGCTACGCGTTCGCACGCATCCCGTTCCCCGGCCGCAACGCCCTGTTCGTGGTGTTCCTCTCGGTGCTGATGGTGCCGTCGCAGCTCTACCTGCTGCCGCAGTACGAGATCGTCCAGTCGCTGGGGTGGCTCAACACCCTGCAGGCGCTCATCGTGCCCGGCATCTTCAGCGCGTTCGGCACCTTCCTGATGCGGCAGTTCTTCATGTCGATGCCTGCCGAGCTCGAGGAGGCCGCGCGCATCGACGGCGCGAATCCGTGGCAGACCTTCTGGCGGATCATGGTTCCGCTCGCGAAGCCTGGCATCATCGCACTTGTGGTGTTCACCGTGCTGTGGTCCTGGAACGATCTGCTCTGGCCGTTGATCGTGACGACCGACCCCGCGAAGATGCCGCTGTCGGTCGGGCTCTCGCAGCTGGTCGGCATCCACGGCACGGACTACCCGGTGCTGATGGCGGGTGCGCTGCTGGCGACGCTCCCAATGCTGGTGACCTTCATGATCCTGCAGCGGCAGTTCATCCAGGGCATCGCGTTCAGCGGATCGAAGGGCTGAGACATGGCGAAGAGCGAGCACCAGGTGCCTCGGCGCCCGACCCTGCGCATGGTCGCCGAACGGGCCGGGGTGTCGACGGCGACCGTGTCGTATGTGTTCTCCGGACGGGCGGGGGCGGCCTCGGGGGCCGGTGTCGCCGAGGCCACGGCCGCGCGGGTGCTGGCCGCGGCCGACGAGCTCAACTACCGGCCGAACAGCGCGGCGCGGGCGATCCGCACGGGACGCAGCGGCATGGTGCAGCTCTCGTTGCACATGCTCAGCGACCCGTGGTCCCTGGCGGTGGCCGACGCGGTGAACGCCGAGGCGAACAAGCACGGACTCACCACGCTGATCCTCGCCGACGGCGACTGGCATGCCGCGCTCGACCGCGTCGAGAGCGACGTGGCCTATCTGGACGGCGTCGGACTCGACGAGCCGGCGCGGCAGAACCTCGCCGACCTCGTCCGGCGCGGGCAGCGTCTGGTGGTGTTCTCCGAGCACCTCGAACCCGAGGGATTCGACGTGATCCGCTCCGACGCGATCCCGGGATGCGAGGTCGCGATGGATCATCTGCTGGAGCGGCACACCGCGATCGGATGCATCGCCGCCGAGGGAGCGGTGCGCCTCGCCGGCGAGCAGGTCACGCGCTACACGCCCTACGTCGAGAAGCTGGCGGCCGCCGGCATCGAGCCGGAGCCGAACTGGACCGTGACGTACGCCGACACCCAGGCGAGCGCGTTCACGGCGGCGGTCGAGTTGCTGTCGGGCGAGAACCGGCCGCGGGCGGTGTACGCGACGACCGACTTCGCCGCGATCGCCACGATCAACGCCGCGCACATGCTCGGTCTGCGGGTGCCGCACGACGTCGCGGTGGTGGGCGTCGGCAACACCCCGGACGCCCGCCTGATCGCGCCCACCCTGACGACCGTCGGCCCGACCGACTTCTACGAGAGGCAAGCGCGCATCATCGTCGACCGCGCCCTCGAGACCGAACCCACCCCCGGGCGCCTGCACGACTTCGCATGGACGCTCTTCCCCGGCGGATCCACCGACCTCGACGCCCCCGCACCGCGGGCCCGTTGACCTCGGCATCCCGCACAGACTCATCACACAGAAGGACCATCGTGGATCTCCAGATCGGCATCATCGGCTTCGGCGCGCGCTCGACCCTCCAGGAAGAGGTGCATCGCCCCGGGCACGGATCGCGCATCAGCGCCGTGTGCGACCTCGCTCTCCGCGCTCGCGAGGACGCCCGCGCCCTCGTCCCGGATGCGTTCATCACCGATTCGCTCGATGAGCTCCTGGCCTCGGGCGTCGACGCCGTCATGGTGCTCACCCCCGACGACACGCACGCCGCCCTCAGCATCCGGGCACTCGAAGCCGGAGTGCCGGTGTTCTGCGAGAAGCCCCTCGCGATCGACCTCGCCGACGCCGACCGGATGCTCGAGACCGCGCGCCGCACCGGCACCGGGCTCTACATCGGCCACAACATGCGGCACATGCCCGTGATCACCCTCATGCGCGGACTCATCCAGACCGGGCGCATCGGACAGGTCAAGGCCGTGTGGGTGCGGCACTTCGTCGGCCACGGCGGCGACTTCTACTTCAAGGACTGGCACGCCGACCGCCGCCGCACCACGGGACTGCTGCTGCAGAAGGGCGCGCACGACATCGACATCATCCATTGGCTCGCCGGCGCGTACAGCGAGAGGGTCTCCGCGATGGGGGCGCTGAGCGTGTACGGCGACATCGCCGACCGGCGAGACCGGACGGGGGAGCGGATGCCGGACTGGTTCAGCATGGACAACTGGCCGCCGACCGCGCTCACCGGCCTGCACCCGGTGGTCGACGTCGAGGACATCTCGATGGTGAACATGCAGCTGGAGGGCGGGATCTTCGCGTCGTACCAGCAGTGCCACTTCACGCCGGACTACTGGCGCAACTACACCGTGATCGGCACCGAGGGGCGCATCGAGAACTTCGGCGATGTCGCAGGCAGCGAGGTCAAGCTGTGGAATCGGAGGCATGCGGGCG
Source organism: Microbacterium sp. ZOR0019 (assembly GCF_000800925.1). Classification (NCBI taxonomy): domain Bacteria; kingdom Bacillati; phylum Actinomycetota; class Actinomycetes; order Micrococcales; family Microbacteriaceae; genus Microbacterium; species Microbacterium sp. ZOR0019. The sequence continues at coordinate 45,238 of NZ_JRKC01000048.1, forward strand.
CGGCCGACGCCGACGAGACCTTCATCGTTCCCGAGGTCCCGGACGCGGGGCACGACGGCGCCGATGCGCTGCTCGTCGCCGAGTTCCTGCGGTTCGTGCGCCATGGCGGACTCACCGAGACGTCGCCCGTCGCGGCCCGCGAGGCTGTGGCGGCCGGTATCCTCGCCACCGCGTCGCTGCGGGGTGACGGCTCCGCGATCGACATCCCGCCGCTGGATCCCGACCTCGTCGCCTACTTCGAGCGGGGTCAGGTCGAGGCCGCGCTGGTATGAGCGCAGCGTCCCTCTTTGCGGGATCAGAAAGGGGCCGGAACACGCGACGCCCGGTCCGTTTTTGATCCCGCACGAGGCCCGCTCCCAGCGCCCTCACATCCGGAAAATGTACAAAAGTACATGTACGGATGTCCAAGGGGGCGGGATGAAGCATGGTGCGCGTCGTCGACGTGACCCGGAAGCGCGCCGTCGGGAGATCGTGACCGCCGCGGCGGAACTGATCGTCGAGGTGGGCGCAGAGGCCGTCACGCACCGCATGGTGGCCGCCCGCGCCGGCGTGCCCCTCGGGGCGACGACCCAGTACTTCGACACCCTCGACGACCTCCGTGCCGCGGCCTTCCGCGCGCTCGCCGAAGAGGTTGACGCGCGCCTCGACGGTGTCCGTCAGACCCTCGCCGAGCGCGGCGTCTCGCCGCACACGATCGCCACCCTGATCGCCGACAGCATGGAGGACGCGCACGCTGTCCAGGCCGACCGCGCGGTGGTGACCGCAGCCGTGCACGATCCGCGGCTGCGCGAACTCGCTCGTCACCTCTCCGACCGGCTCGTGGAACTCCTCGAACCGACCTATGGTGAAGACCGGGCCCGTGCCGCGATGATCTTCATCGACGGCGTCATGTGGAACGTGCAGATCCGCGACGACCGCCTGGCACAGTCCTTCATCGAGACCGCACTGGCGCGGATCCTCGGAGATTCCGTCTCCACTCCGACCGCAACGACAGCCACACCCTGACACCGAGGAAAACGCCTTGTCGAAACTCGCCATCCTGAGCCTCAAGAACCGTGCGCTCATCGCCCTGATCACCATCGTCGCGGCGGTGTTCGGCGGGCTCGCGCTCACGAACCTCAAGCAGGAGCTCATCCCTTCGCTCGAGCTGCCGGCGCTCGTCGTCATGACGACCTACCCCGGGGCCTCGCCCGAGGTGGTCGAGAATGACGTGTCGACGCCGGTCGAGTCGGCGATCCAGGGTGTCCCCGGGCTCGAGTCGACCACCGCGACCAGCACCACGAACGCCTCGATCGTCCAGGCGATGTTCGCCTACGGCACGAACCTCGCCACAGCAGAGCAGAAGATCCAGCAGGCGATCAACCGGATCTCCTCGCAACTGCCCGAAGACGTCAGCCCGCAGGTGCTGTCGGTGTCGATCGATGACTTCCCCGTGATCCAGGTCGCCGTCACCGGATTCGAGGATGCCGACAACGCCCAGGCCGAACTCGAATCCGTCGCGATCCCCGACCTCGAGGACGTCGACGGGGTCAACGCCGCGGAGATCGTCGGTGGCGTCGGACAGCGCATCAGCATCACTCCCGACACGGCGAAGCTCGCCGCCGCGGGTCAGAGCACACAGGCCATCAGCTCGGCGCTGCAGCAGAACGGAACCCTGTTCCCGGGCGGGGACATCACCGCCGACGGGCAGACGCTCACGGTGCAGACCGGGGCCAAGATCACCTCGGTCGAGGAGATCGCGGCGCTGCCGCTGGTGGGCACCGATCTCACCATCGGCGAGGTGGCCAGCGTCGTGCAGGAATCCGACCCGGTCACCTCGATCTCGCGGGTCGACGGCAAGGATGCGCTCTCGATCTCGATCACGAAGCTGCCCGCCGCCAACACCGTCGAGGTGTCCAACGGCGTGATCGCGGCCCTCGACGAGATCGGCAAGGCGTTCCCCGATGCCGAGTTCACCGTGATCTTCGACCAGGCGCCGTTCATCGTCCAGTCGATCGAGACGCTCGCCACCGAGGGTCTGCTCGGCCTCGTCTTCGCCGTGATCGTCATCCTGGTCTTCCTGCTCTCGATCCGCTCGACCCTCGTGACGGCGATATCGATCCCGACCAGCGTGCTCATCACGTTCATCGGGTTGCAGGCGTTCGGCTACTCGCTGAACGTGCTGACGCTCGGCGCGCTCACGATCGCGATCGGTCGAGTGGTGGACGACTCCATCGTGGTGATCGAGAACATCAAACGTCACTACGTCGGGGATGCCGACAAGGGCGATGCGATCCGTCTCGCCGTGCGCGAGGTCGCGATGGCGATCACCGCCTCGACGATCACGACCGTCGCGGTGTTCCTGCCGATCGTCTTCGTCGGCGACATGGTCGGCGAGCTGTTCCGACCGTTCGCGATGACGGTGACGATCGCGATGGTCGCCTCGCTCCTGGTCGCGCTCACCATCGTGCCGGTGCTCGCCTACTGGTTCCTGAAGCCCGGCAAGCCGCTGCTCGACGAGCATGGAACGCCGATCGACCCCGAACACCCCGATGCTCCGCCGACGCAGCTCCAGCGCGTGTACCGGCCGATCCTCGCCTGGACGCTGAAGCACTCGGGTGTCACGGTCATCCTGGCTGTCGTGGTGCTCGGCGCCACGCTCGCCGCGGCACCGCTGATGAAGGTCAACTTCCTCGGAGACTCCGGGCAGAACACCATGACCATCACGCAGGACCTCGGTCCGTCGGCGAGCCTGCAGGCGAAGTCGGATGCGGCCGTCGCGGTCGAGGACGCTCTGCTCGACATCGACGGCATCGAGCACGTGCAGGCGTCGATCGGCACCAGCGGCTCGGCGCTCAGCGATGCCTTCTCGGGCGGAGCGGGTGTCACGTACTCGGTGCTGACCGACTCCGACGCCGACCAGGAGAAGCTCCGCGCCGATGTGCAGGACGCGATCGACGGACTCGGTGACGAGGTCGGCGATGTGGCCGTGTCCGCCTCCGCGGGATTCGGCTCGAGCGACATCGAGATCACGGTCAGCGCACCGAACTCCGATGACCTGCAGACCGCGACCACGGCACTCGTGGACGAGCTCGACGGCCGGGACGGAGTCGGTCAGGTCACCGACAACCTCGCCGCCTCGCTGCCGTACATCGCCGTCGTGGTCGATCGCGAAGCGGCCGCCCAGCGCGGGCTCTCCGAGGTCGCGGTCGGCTCGATCGTGTCGAACACCATGCGTCCGCAGCAGGCCGGTTCCGTCGAGATCGACGACACCGCGCTGACCGTCTACATCGTCACCCCCGAGCCGCCGACCACGGTCGAGGCGCTCAAGGAGCTGGCGATCCCGACGCCGTTCGGCGTGGTGCAGCTGCAGGACATCGCGACCGTCGAGCAGCGCAACGGCCCGACGTCGATCACGACCGAGCAGGGGCGTCGCACCTCGACGATCACAGTGCCGCCGGCATCCGACAACCTCGCCACCGCCACACAGTCGGTGAACGAGGCGCTCGCCGCGGTCGACCTGCCCGACGGTGCCTCCGCCGAGGTCGGTGGCGTGGCGTCGCAGCAGGCGGACTCGTTCTCGCAGCTGGGCCTCGCGATGCTCGCGGCGATCCTGATCGTCTACGTGGTGATGGTCGCGACCTTCAAGTCGCTGCGCCAGCCGCTGCTGCTGCTCGTCTCGGTGCCGTTCGCGGCGACCGGCGCGATCCTGCTGCAGATCGTCACGGGAGTGCCGCTCGGTGTCGCCTCGCTGATCGGTGTGCTGATGCTGATCGGCATCGTGGTGACGAATGCGATCGTGCTCGTCGACCTGGTGAACCAGTACCGGGAGAAGGGACTGTCGACCGTCGAGGCGGTCAAGGCCGGTGGGGAGAAGCGTCTGCGTCCGATCCTCATGACCGCGCTCGCGACGATCCTCGCCCTCACCCCGATGGCGCTAGGCATCACCGGGCACGGCGGGTTCATCTCCCAGCCGCTGGCGATCGTCGTGATCGGCGGGCTCCTGTCCTCGACCGTGCTGACACTGATCGTGCTGCCGACGCTCTACAACCTCGTCGAGGGTGCCAAGGAGCGGCGGGCGGCGCGCAAGGCGGGCGGGTCGGATGCCGGCGGGGCGCCCGAGCCGGATGCTCCGGTCGGGCCGGATGCGTCGGGCGCTGCGGC
>NZ_JRKC01000049.1:0-7807 GCF_000800925.1 Microbacterium sp. ZOR0019
GGCCGGCGGTGGAGCTGCGGCCGGTGGAGCTGCGGCCGGGGGCGCGACGGCGGCGGGTGCCGCTGGTGGCCCGGTCGGTATGGCTGCGGGTGCTGCGGTCGACGTGGGCATGAAGGCCGGGCAGGCAGCTAAGGGCGCGGCGCAGAGTCTTGGTTCGGAAGCGACAGGAGATGGGGGTGGTCCCAGTGGCGGCCGTTGAAACAGAGAGTGGACCGCGGACCTACGGCAACTGGCGTAAGCCGACGTCGCCGGGTCTGCTCGGTCTCGGATCGGTGGGAACGGCTCTGCTGCTGGCGAGCCTCATCATCCTGATCCTGATGATCACGATCGCCGGTCTGTTGCCGGCGTTGATCGCGTTCGTCGTCCTCGCGGTGGTGATGGCGGCGGTCGTGGTCAAGGACAAGCACGGCATGAACACGCTCTCGCGGTCGGGGGCGAAGTGGGGGTTTCGGATGGCAAAGTGGCGTGGCAAGAACATCTATCGGTCGGGTCCGTTGGGTCGGGCTCACTGGGGCACGTACCAGCTCCCGGGCCTGGCGGCACCGATGCGGCTCTCGGAGCACCGTGACTCGTACGATCGGCCGTTCGCGCTGATCTACACGCCTCGGCAGTCGACTTACACGGTCGTTTTCGGCACGTCGCCGGCGGGTGCTTCGCTCGTCGACGTCGAACAGGTCGACTACTGGGTGGCTGATTGGGGGCATTGGCTGGCGAACCTCGGCAACGAGCCGGGCGTGGTCGCCGCGTCGGTGACGTTGGAGACGGCCCCGGACACGGGCACGGCGCTGCGTCGTGAGGTCGAGTGGAACATCGACAGCGATGCTCCCGCGTATGCCCGGGCTGTGATGCTCGACACCGTGGAGGAGTACCCGTCCGGGTCTGCGAAGGTCGACGCCTATGTGGCGGTTACGTTCTCGGCGGCCGCGCGGTCGGGCGGTAAGCGGCGCACACCCGAGGAGATGGGCCGTGAGCTCGCGGCGCGCCTGCCGGCGCTGAGCCAGAACCTCCAAGCGACGGGTGCGGGCGCTGCGCGTGCCCTGACTGCGCAGGATCTCTGCGAGCTGGTGCGGGTCGCGTACGATCCGGCGGTCGCTGTCCTGATCGACGAGGCGCACATGCAGGGGAACACGCCGGAGCTGTCCTGGTCTGACGTCGGCCCGTCGGCGCATCAGGCGTCGTGGGACGGCTATCGTCACGACTCGGCGTACTCGACGACGTGGGCGATGACCGGCGCACCGCGCGGTCATGTCCAGTCGGGGGTGCTGCGCCGGCTGTTGCAGCCGCACCGTGATATCGCCCGCAAGCGTGTCACGCTGACGTATCAGGCGGTTGACCCGGGCCGGGCGGCCGGGATCGTCGAGGCCGACCGCAATGCCGCGGCTTTCAAGGTCACGGGTAACGCGAAGGCGACGCAGCGCGATATCGATGCGGTGAAGGCCACGGCGGCGTCGGCGTCCGAGGAGTCGTCGGGTGCGGGTCTGGTCGAGTTCGGGATGCTGGTCACTGCGACGGTGACGGATTCCTCGATGATCGCTGACGCCCATGCGGCGGTCGACAACCTGGGGGCGTCGGCCCGCCTGCTCCTGCGTCCCGTTTACGGGTCGCAGGATTCGGCGTTTGCCGCTGCCCTCCCGCTGGGCCTGGTGCTGCCGAAGCATCTGATGGTTCCCGCTGCGTTTAGGGAGAAGCTGTGAGCGAGTCGAAGGTCAAGGAGTCCCGCCGCGAGGCGCGCAAGGGCATGTCGTTCTTCCCCAACCCGTGGAAACGGATGGGGAAGCGGGATCGCAAGCGCGCGTTGAAGGTGATGGCAGCTCCGGTGGAGGAGATCGCGCCGGCCACGGCGAAGCGGCCGCTGAACCGGGGCTGGTCTGGCCGCGGCGAGGGCGAGGCGACGTACGTCCAGGCTCCGCCGCTGTGGCGTGGCACGACGGTGCAGGTGTGCGGTCTGTGGCCGTTCGCGATCGGCACCGGCACGCCGATGGTCGGGGTGCCTCTCGGCCGTCACATCCACACGGACGCGACCCTGTGCTGCGATCCCATCTCGTGGTTCCAGCGGGCGAAGCTCATCAGCAACCCGTCGGTGTTCGTGCTCGGCAAGCCGGGCCTGGGCAAGTCGACGGTGATCCGTCGCATGGCGACGGGCCTCGCAGCGTTCGGTGTCATGCCGATGGTGCTCGGGGATCTGAAACCCGATTACGTCGACCTGATCGAGAAGCTGGGCGGCCAGGTGATCGCTCTCGGTCGCGGCCGCGGGTATCTGAATGTCCTCGACCCGGGCGAGGCCATCGAGGCGGTGGCGCGGCTCCGTGAGGCGGCCGGCGAGGTCCGCTCGGGCGCGCGCATCGTGCCTCGTGCGGAGCGCGTCGACGACGTTGCTCCCGAGGCGTGGGCAGAGCGGTGGGCGGCGAAGCTCGACCGCATGGCCGACGAGGTGGAGGGCGACTCGCACAGCCGCCGTCTCGACATGGTGGCGTCCCTCATCACGATCCTGCGGAAGCAGCCGCCTAGCGACGTCGAGGAATCGCTCATCAGCGCGGCTCTGCGCGTGCTGGACGCCCGTTTCACGGACCAGCAGCCGGTACTCCCCGATCTGCTCGCCGTGGTGCAGGAGGGCCCCGACGAGCTGCGCGACGTGGCTGTGGATCGCGGTGACTTCTCGGAGTACCAGCGGATCACGGCCGCCCTGGAACGTTCCCTCATCAGTCTGGTGCGCGGCGGCCGTCTGGGTGAGACGTTCTCCCGGCCCACGACGCAGCCGATGCGCCGCGATCGGCCTGTCGTGTACGACGTGTCGGGTCTCGGGGAGAACGAGCCCGATCTGCGCGCAGCCAGCCTGCTCGCATGCTGGTCGAACGGGTTCGCGACGGTGAACATCGCGCACGTTCTCGCCGATGCCGGCCTGGAACCGCGCCGACACTACTTCGTCATCATGGATGAGCTGTGGCAGGCGCTTCGTGCCGGATCCGGCATCGTCGATCGCGTCGACCGTATCACGCGCCTGAACCGCACGATCGGTATCGGGATCGCGATGATTACGCACACGATGAGCGACCTGCTGGCGTTGCCGACCGTCGAGGATCAGATGAAGGCGCGCGGATTCGTCGAGCGCTCCGGCATGGTGATCTGCGGTGGCCTGCCGCAGGCAGAGATGCCGGCGCTGACTCAGGCCATCCCGTTCTCCCGGGCAGAGCAAGAGCTGCTGATTGGGTGGCAGGATCCGCCGTCGTGGGATCCTCACAGGGGCGCGAACACCGACCCTCCGGGCCTCGGTCACTTCCTCGTGAAGGTCGGTGGCAGCCCTGGGATCCCGGTGAAGGTCGAGCTGACCCAGACCGAGCTGACCGGCCAGGTCAACGACACGAACAAGCGCTGGCGAGAGACGTCCCGGGTCGGTCGACGCGGGACGCTGCACGCCGTCGACGAGGAGATGAGCGCATGAGCCTCACGAACAATCGCCGGCAGGATCCCGGCGGCCGCCTCAGCCTCGGCCAGATCGCCGCGGCGGTGCTGATCGCCGCGGTGGTGCTGGTCCTGGTCGCCGTGTACGTGTCGGTGAGGCTCGGGCACGCGATCGCCGGCACGGGCGAGGCTGTGCCGGCGAATCCGTTCGCGGTCCTGTTCGGCGTCCTCCGCGGCTCGGTGACGTGGCCGGGCGCGGCCGGCTGGCTCGTGCTCGCGCTGCTCCTGGTCGTCGTTGCCGGCGTGGTTGCGTTCTTCGTCGTGGTGATCCGCCGCGGTCGCAAGCGCCGCTCGCGCGTCGACCACGCTGCGGCCTACATGGGTCGCGGCCGCGACATCGACGACCAGTCCGAGAAGAAGACGCGGGCGACGGCGGAACGGCTCGGCGTGACCTCCTCGATCGGCCTGCCGATCGGCGTCACCGTCGCCGGCGCTCAGCCGCTCTACTCCTCCTGGGAGGACCAGCGCATCACGATCGCCGGCCCCCGCGTCGGGAAGACGACCTCGATGGTCGTCCCCGAGATCCTCGCGGCGCCGGGCCCGGTCGTGGCGACGTCGAACAAGCGCGACGTGCACGACGCGACCCGTGTCCCCCGCGCCGCGGTGGGCTCGGTGTGGGTGTTGGACCCGCAGGCCGTTGCAGGGCAGACGCCGACGTGGTGGTGGAACCCGCTCTCGTACGTGCGTGACGAGACGAAGGCGGAGGAGCTGGCGAAGCACTTCGGGTCCGGGTCACAGGAGCCAGGTGTGCGCCGCGATGCGCACTTCGACCCGATGGGCGAAGCGCTGCTGTCGTGCTACTTCCTGGCGGCCGCGCTCGGTGGAAAGCCGATCACGCACGTGTGGACATGGCTGACCCGCCCGGGCGACACGGAGGCCGTCGACATCCTCACAAGCGAGGGTGTGCCGCTGACGGCCGACGAGCTGTCGGGCATGATGAACACCCCCGAGGAGGAGCGCGGGTCGATCTACTCGACCGCTCGACGGATGGCCCGCTGCCTGACCAACCGGAAGGTCGCCGAGTGGATCACGCCGCAAGGGCCGGCGGATCTGCGGCCGCAGTTCGACCCGGCTGCGTTCGTCGGATCGATGGACACGCTGTACTCGCTCTCGCGCGAGGGCTCGGGGTCCGCGGGACCGATCATCACGGCTCTCACCGTCGCGGTGACCGAGGCCGCTGAGGATCTGGCCGCCCGGTCGCCCAAGGGGCGGCTGGTGCGGCCGCTGACGTGCGTTCTCGACGAGGCCGCGAACGTGTGCCGCTGGCGTGATCTGCCGTCGCTCTACTCGCACTACGGATCTCGCGGCATCGTGATCGACACCGTTCTGCAGTCGTGGTCGCAGGGCTGCGAGGTATGGGGCGAGGCCGGCATGAAGAAGCTGTGGTCGGCGTCGAACGTGAAGGTCTACGCGGGCGGTGTCGCCGAGGACGGGTTTCTCGAGTCCCTATCCAAGCTGGTCGGCAGCTACGACCGGTTGTCGCAGTCGTTGTCGACCGGGCAGGGCACCCGCTCGGTGTCCTCGCAGCTCCACCGTGAACGGATCCTCGACGTCGACGACCTCGCGGCCCTGCCCAAGGGCCGTGCGGTCGTCCTGGCGTCGGGATCCCGCGCAACCCTGATCCGCACCGTCCCGTGGATGGCCGGCCCGCACCGGGCCGCCGTCGAGGCGTCGATCAAGGAGTACGACCCGCAGGCAGTCCAGACGCTCGATGAGGCGTTCGACGAGCTGGCGGCCGTGGAACAGGCTGAGGCGGAGCGGAGCGCCGCATGAGCGACCCGGGCTGGGGCGACATGCTCGACCCGTACGACGAGGAGCCGCCGTTCGACGTCGGCGAGGACGACGAGCCTCGGGACGGTGCCGAACCGGCCGCCGAGCCCTTCACGCCCGACATCGAAGCGGTGCTCGCCGCGCAGGCGCAGGTGAGTGCCGCACGTCGAGCTGTCGCCGCGGCCGAAGACAAGCTCACGGCGGCCGAGGATGCGCACGCGGATGCCGAGGATGAGGTCTCTGTCGCGGAGACGAAGGCCGCCGAGTACGCCGACGACGACGACAAGAAGGAGTGGCAGCGAGCTGCTGCCCAGCGCGACGTCTCCAAACGGACTCGGGCAAGTGCCCGAGCCGCGGCGACCGTCAGCAAAGCTCAGGCCGCGGTGCAGGAAGCCCGCCTCGGGCTCGCCGAGGCGGAGGCGCAGTTGCAGTACGCGCGGTCGACGCCGGCACCGCCTGAGCCGGAAGAGCCCACGCTCTACTACGGCAGCGTCGACGAGTTCCTGCGCGAGTTCCTGCGCAAGGTCTACACGCGCCGCATCGACGGCAAGGGACAGGGGAACGTGTGGGCGGCCGAGTGGTGGAAGAGCCGCGAGGCCGTGCACCGTCTCGAAGCGCTCTGGCGGGCCTGGGAGCACCTGCGACTGGATGCCGCCACGGGGATGAGCGTGTGGTGGCGTGACCACGCCGATCACCACATGCCCATCCTCATGAGCAGCGAGGGACCGTTCCGCGGGTCGGTCGGCCCGGACGATCACTGCTTCCCCGACAAGGGCGAGTTCCTGCCGTACGCGAACCCGCCGGAGGGCCTGTTCCCCGACGTGCGCGAGCCGGTCGACGCCGACTCCGCGGACGAGGCGCAGGGCTGAGTAGGACGCATAAACGGGAGGGCCCGCACCGCGTGGTGCGGGCCCTCCCGTTTATCGCGTCAGGCGGTCACTGGTGGCGGCTGGCGCGCTGCTGACCCTGGCCGCGACCGGTGGGCTTCTTGCGAGCCTTCGGGGCGTTGCGCGGGCCGCTCTGCACCGCGGCGGTGGCCGGCTTGCCGTGGCTGGCGTCGACGCTCATCTTCACGTCGACGTCGCTCTCGGAGATCCCCTTCGAGCGCAGCTCCGCGGCGGTGGCATCGCGACGTTCGGCGCTGTCGTACTTCGCGGCGGCGACGTCGCGGTTCTGTTCGGCGGCCGCCTGATGCTGCTCGGCCTGCTCGGCGGCCACGGCCCGGTCGTCCGGGTCCGGCTCGTGCTCGGCCGCGGCGCGCTCCTGGTCGGCGCGCTGGTCGTCACGGTTCGCCTGGTTGAGGAGCACCTGAGCCTCGACGCGCTCGCGCTCGGCCTGCGCTCGGTCGCGCTCGGCGCGGTCCATCTCCAAGCGCATCGCCTGGCGTGCGGCCTCCGGGTCGCGGCCGAGGTCGGCGGCGTCGACGCCGTAGCGGGTGTGCACTTCCGATTCGATCCGACGCGATGCCTGCTCGGCTACGGGATCCTCGCGCTCCCATGCGCGGGCGATCTGGTAGCGCTGCGCGATCTGCTCCGGCGTGGCCTGCTGCCAGTAGTCGTCGCGGTGCACGTCGGCGAGCTGGATGCTGGCGGCCGCGCGCTCGGCCTCGAACCGAGATTGCAGCTCGCGCGCCTCCTGCTGGCTCTGCCGCTCGGCGCGACGTAGCTGCTCTTCGCGCAGCCGGGCGATGGCCTCGCCGGCTTGCCCGGCAGCCATCATGAGGAGCCGCACTTGGCCCTCGATCGCGTCGTCGATTCCGTCACCATCCATGTCGGCCATGAGAGGCCCCCCTATCTCCTGCGGGCGCGGGATGCGTCCTCGGTGGTTGTCTTACGCGGCGTCTCCGGGTCGATCTTGTTCGGCACCGGGGAGACGATCTCGGTCGCGTCGGGCCGGCCGCTGTTCAGCAGCTCGACCATCTCGCGCAGCTCGGGGTCGAGCTGCGGGCGCTCCATCGTGGCCGTCGCCGTCGCGCCCTGCGTCGGGCTCTCGGCGGCCGCCGCGGTGGTCGACTTGGGAAGCTGCGGCAGCGCGCGTCCGACGCGCAGCAGACGGTCGCGCGCTTCGTCGACGATGAGCTGCGCCTGCCGTGCCTGGCCGGCCGCGATCGCCGCCTTGAAGACCATCTCGGCGAGGCGGAGCATCTGCCGGATCATGGCGGCCTCGGCGACCGTTCCGCGGCCGCCACGGGCGGCGCTGGCGAGCATGAGCGCAGCTCCCGAGATCGCGAGCGTGCCGGCGCGCTCGGGCGGCACCGTGCGCTCGTAGGTCTGCGCCGAACGCGAGAGCGCGTCGGCTGCGCGAGCGAGGTCACCTGGGGTCTCCTCCGTCGCGTTCGACCACGCGGCGAGGGCCCCTGCGGTTTGCCGGGCGACGGTGGCCCACGTGCTGCGGTCGTCGACGTCGACGCCGCGCAGCCGGTCGACCAGGGCGGCCAGATCCGCGTTGCGCTTCTCCCACATCTCCGGGTCGGGCTGGTGTGCTTCCCTCCCGGGGGCGACGACGCGGCGGCCGCGCTTCGCGGCGGTCCACTCGGCGGCCGCCTCGCTCGCGCCGGCCGCCGAATCGGGCCAGTCAG